>NZ_JANKAS010000014.1 GCF_024622505.1 Irregularibacter muris | reverse complement strand
AGATCTCTCCTTTCAAGCTTTTATAGTTCACCGAGTACTCAGCGGGCTATAAAAGTGCTCTATTAAAGTCTATTCTCTCATGTCTTCTACTTATTTTAAATCCATGGGATTATTGGACGCTTACCTTTGATATTGGTATAAAGGGCTCTCCCAAAACTCAAAACATCGAATCCACGATGGGAAAAAAACCTATGGTCTTCTACAGCGACTACTGCATGAATAAGGTCTTGGGGGATTTCCTCATAATTTATGTAATTACTAGTGGTTGCGGACACTTGGGCGGTAAGATTATCTTTTATGTTATAGCTACTATTATTTGTCTCTATGACATAACTACTAGCTGTAAATACTAGAATCATGATAATAATGAACAAAGTTATTATTCTTTTCATTCTTCCCTATCCTTTCTCTTTAGTAATTTATGTCATTCTTTTTCTGCTTACCTATCATGAGCTAACGATTTTATAATACACTCTTGCCGTAAGGGCATAAATCATAGCATAAAATACCGCAAAACCCAATACGGAACCAATTAAACACCATATAAAGAGGGTGACATTGGTTAGATTTAATAAGGCCAAAAGCTTTGTAATAAATTTAAAGGCAAAGGCAATGTGAACTCCTGCAGCCACCAAGGGAAGAAAGAATACAGTAAGCACTTGACTGTGAATAGATTTTTTGACTTCCCCATGGCTCATACCTACTTTTTGCATAATTTCAAATCGTCCTTTATCATCATAGCCCTCGGATATCTGCTTATAATAAATAATGAGAACCGTTGCCATGATAAATAGTAAACCGAGGAAAATTCCTAGAAAGAATAGACCACCATATAAGGAATAAAATGATTCCCTTGCAATTTCTGTCCCCTCTACATATCCATTAATCTTAGTTTCCTTTAAGGCAGTACTGATTGCATTAGTCAGAGCAATCTGGTCTTCTCCTTTTCCATTTACATCAAAGCCATAATAATAGGATAATTCACCCATGTCGTCAGTATTTCCTGTAAGAGAGTGGTAGACATTTTCAATGGTTTCTACATCGGGAACAATGAAAAAGTAACTATTGGCCATTATTGCCGACATTTGCCCATCGATATTCAGAGAATCCATCCTGGACTTGATTTTAAATTGAGTGTCACCAAATTGAACTCTATCCTTTAGGACATCCTCTCCCACACTATATACAAGAACTTCGTTAGATGCTAATTTCACTGATTGCCCTTTCATTTGATTATATTCTTCCAAGGGAATAAAAGTGGTAAGGGCAATATCGGAAGCACTTCCTATATTGTAGGCTTCATCCTGTTGTCCTGAAAAGTTAGCTCCCTCTCGTATGACCGCAAATTCCATAGATCGGTATCGGATGTTTTCCCTTGGTGCAAGGTTTAATTTAGTTGTTTCTGACTTGATGATCCCATCCAGTTGTTCAACCTGTTCCTCGGACACACCCCTTGCACTGAGAATAATATTTTGTGGATATCTCGTTCGTAGCACATCCTCCATACCTACATAAAGGGATACGGTGGTAGATACCATCACAAGCACAGCGGTAGCAAGAATACAGATGCTTGCAAGACCAACTGCATTTTGCTTCATACGGTAGATCATACCAGACACCGAGATAAAATGACTGGTTTTATAATAATATTTCTTATTTTTACGAAGCATTTTCAAGAACATAATACTCCCCGCTGTAAATAAACAATAGGTGCCTATAATCACCAATATAACTGCCACAAAGAACAACATTATAGCATCTATAGGGGATTCTGTGGTGAGGGCAATATAATAACCGGCCCCCAGACATAGTAGGCCAATGATTACAAGGAGCCATTTTGTTTTAGGTTCTTTTTCCCCCACTTGTCCACCACTTAGCAGTTCAATAGGCTTTGCCAGATGAATCTGCCGCAGGCTATTGAACAAGATCAACGTAAAGATAATGGCAAATAAAATTATTGTGGCAAGGATGGCTGGAAGGGAAATCTCAAAGCCCATCTGTACTTCAAAATGAAGTAGCTTTAGCAATAATAAATGCATTAATTTAGAAAGTAGAATTCCGCCTAGCATTCCGAATATAAGACTAATTAATGCAACATATAGGGTTTCAAAAAACATAATTCTTGAAATATGTCTTTTCTCCATGCCAAGAATATTAAAAAGCCCAAATTCTTTTTTACGACCTTTAATCAAAAAACTATTGGTATAAAAGAGAAAAATCACAGCAAACAAGGCAATTACAAATGTGCCCAAGGAAAGAAGTTGTTTTAGTGTGTCCCCACCAGATATCTTATTAAGAGCGTCGTTGGTAGACAATGCATACATAATATAATACATCATGACTGTACCAATGCAGGTGAGGATATAAGGAATATATGTTTTTGCATTTTTCTTTATATTCATAATGGCAAGCTTGGCGTAAAACATTTTATTCATTTCTTCCACCACCTGTTGCGATAACAGTTAGGGTATCGGAAATTTTTTGGTACATTTCCTCATGGGACATTGTGGCCTTATAGATTTGATGGAATACCTCCCCATCTTTGATAAACAAAACCCGCTTTGCATGACTTGCTGCCTTTATACTATGGGTTACCATGAGTATAGTCTGCCCTTCTCTATTGATCTCTGTGAACAAATGAAGAAGTTGTTCAGTCGCACGGGAATCCAGTGCCCCAGTAGGTTCATCCGCAAGAATAAGCTGGGGATTGGTAATGATTGCTCGGGCAACAGCCACTCTTTGCTTTTGACCCCCAGAAACCTCATAAGGGTATTTTGCAAGAATATCCACAATCCCCAGCTTATTTGCAATAGGTTTCAGTCGGCTATCCATTTCCTTATAGGACTTACCCGATAAAACCAAAGGCAGAAAAATATTATCCTGCAAAGAAAAAGTATCTAACAAATTAAAATCTTGGAATACAAAACCAAGATGATCACGGCGAAAAGCAGAAATTTCCTTTTCCTTGATAGAAGTAATATTTTTACCATCCAATAATACTTCACCGTTGGTAGGTTTATCCAGGGATGCAAGGATATTGAGTAAGGTTGTTTTTCCAGAACCAGATTCCCCCATGATGGCAACATATTCCCCTTCTTCCACTGAAAATGTAACATTGCTCAATGCCTGAACATGATTGCCACTAAAACGAGTTGTATAAATTTTTTTAAGGTTTTTCACCTCTAAAATTGTCATATTCATTACCTCCTGTGTTTTTATCATGTTCAGTATAACAAAATAGAGAAATGCTCTACCATAACTATGGCTTACATTTCCCCTCTAAATCTTACACTTCTGTAAGGATGGATTTTACTCTACAATGATGTCTACTGAATCCAGTCCAATTCTGATCTTTGTCCCTTTTCCAACTTCTGATTCAATTTCAATCGTGTGCGATAACTTAGTTAAAATTCTTTTACATAGGTACAATCCAATGCCTGTAGATTTTTTATCTATTCGTCCGTTGTAGCCTGTATATCCTCTTTCAATAACTCGAGGCAAATCTTCTCCCTGGATACCAATGCCTGTGTCTTCAATAATTAATGTTTTGGGAGTCTTATCATCCATATAAATAGATATTTTTCCCTCATGGGTATATTTCAATGCGTTGGATATTATCTGTTCCAATACAAAGACCAACCACTTTTCATCTGTGAGGACTTCACAATCTAAAGGAGAAAACTCTAGACTAATTTTCTTTCGTATAAAGGATTTTGCATATTTTCGCACTGCCTGTTTTACAATATTATCTAGTGAATAGGTCTTAAGAACCAGATCAGAGGACATACTTTCTAATCGTAAATATTGGAGCACCATTTCCACATATTGTTCAATTTTAAATAACTGTTCCAGCAATTCACGGTTTGTTTTGGATTCCTCTGATTGCAACAATAATTGCATGGCAGCAATAGGGGTCTTAATTTGGTGCGCCCAAAGAGTGTAATAATCCAACATTTCGCTATGACCTATTGCATATTCAGATTCCATATCGCACTTATGTTGGTATAAAGTTTTAAGGAGCATAAGATACTCTTCCTCTAGCAAATTCTGTGGTGCAGGCAATTTATCTATACTTATGGTAATAGAATTTTGTAGTTGCTTGAGTTGTTGATGTTTTCGGTAGAATCCAGTATAATCTATGGCCATTACCATAATGGTCATAACTACAGACAAGGCTACAGCATACAGTACCGCTTCCATTGGCAATGCATAAAGGGAAAATACCACAGCAAAGATTATAGCAAATAAAGAGTACGTCAAAATACTTTTTATATGTGCCTTGAAATATTCAAAAAGCAACCTCATCTTATTCCACCATATATCCAATCCCTTTTTTTGTTATAATAAACCCATATAGCCCAACATCCTCAAGCTTTTTACGCAAACGGGACATATTAACGCTCAAGGTGTTGTCGTCAATGTAACTATCGGTTTCCCATAGACGTGTCATAATGGTATCGCGACTGATTGCCTTCCCTTTATTCTCCATAAGTACTTGGAGGATTTTATAATCATTTTTTGTCAGTTCAATCTTCTCATCATTGTATATTAAAGTGGTATCGCTGGTATTGAGAATGGCCCCTTTATGCTCTAATAAATTGGTCTGTCCTACAAAGTCATAGGTGCGTCTTAGCATGGCTTGCACCTTTGCAGTAAGCACATTTAGGTCAAAAGGTTTCCCGATAAAATCATCCCCTCCCATATTGACAGCCATTACAATGTTCATATTGTCGGAAGCAGAGGAAATAAAAATAATCGGTACTTTTGATACTTTTCGAATCTCGGTACACCAATGATAACCATTATAAAAGGGTAGTGAAATATCAAGTAAAACAAGTTGGGGATCAAAATCTATAAAATCCGTCATTACCCTTCTAAAATCTTCTACACATTTTACCTCATATCCCCAGGATTCTATGTGATTTTTCATGGTCCGTGCAATAACCAAATCATCTTCTACAATGAAAATTTTGTACATGACATTCCCTACCTTTTTTTATTCGATATACCCTTCTATTATTCTTCTTCAAGTCGTCCCATATAAGTATTCTTTTAAATTATATCACATTCATTATTTTTTAATCCTATAAAGTAATGACTTTTCCCCTATCCTTTGCCTATAGTAATCCCTTTTCCCTCTCTCTAATCGTAAGCCATCTATCCCTTCCCCTATTGACAATAGCTATATTCCCTTTCAGGGCAAACAGCCGACTAAACCACATTCTAGTTTTCTCAATTTCCTCTAATCTATAGGAAAGCTCCCCTAGCAAATAGGTTTGCATTTCTTCTGAGATTATTTTTTCTCCCTTTTTATAAGCTTTTTCATATTCTTCGTAGGCATATTGCAAATACTTTTCTTCTTCTACTTTATTTTCTTTATAACGGTTAAACCAAGCAACCCTCATCAAAATACTTGCCATCAGTCCATGGGGAACCTTTAGTATTTGCCCTGTTAAAATAGCTAGTTTACTAATCCTTAAAGCGTCCTCTAAATTTCGTTCCCCTATTAAATGATCTGTCTCCTGCATTTGGCTATAAAGCTCCACCAGTTTTTTAGAGATTTCTATATCCCCTTCTTTGAGGTATTCTCTAAAACTATCTATGAATACAGTTTTACAATGAGTACACATCAGAAATTCATAAAAATATGGATTTGTGGAATCATAATAAGTACAAAAATCCTCATCTTGCTTTACTATTCTTATCCTGCTTTTCCTTACCTTTTTAATGGGAAACTCCCTATGGCAAACAAGGCATTTTTCAGTAGAATCATAAATTAGGTCAATCTTTTTCGTCATTTTGCTTACTCTCCTTTTGTCTTAGGTCTATCTTTGATTATCCTTTATCATAGGATACATCTTCTTTATGGAAATCCATTTTGCATATTTCCCTTTACAATAACCTATTCGACAAATCCATTCATTTTTATAGTTTATATTTTTCTCCTTAAAGAACTTTATTATCTTGACACTCGCTTATTCCCATCTATACAATAATAGTTAGTTATTTCACTACTATGCTATAAACTTTACAGCTTTTATTAAACTGAACTTTGTAGGAGGAAGAAACGTGAAAAAAATAATCATTGTACTTATTGCTTTACTGCTACTTTCAGGCTGTGCTACTCAACAAATCCAAGGGGAAGATCCTTCTCTTAACCTTAAAGTAGGTCTCATGCCTGCTGTAGACTCTGCTCCTATATTTGTGGCAGAGGAAAAGGGCTATTTTAAAGAGTTGGGATTGAATATGGATATAGAAGTCTATACTAATGCGATGAATCGACAAAGTGCTCTTCAAACCGGAGAATTAGATGGTACCATCACAGATTTGATCGCTTTTATCGACAATGTGCATAATGACTTTGGTATAAAAATGGTTACCGCTACGGATGGAAGTTTTCCCTTTTTAGTATCCCAAAACTTTGAAGATGGTGGGACAAAAAAAGTAGGAATGATGGAAGTCAGTGTAACCAATTTTCTCTCCGATGAACTTTTAGGAAATCGCATTAAAATGGAAAAGGTATTTATTCCAGAAATCCCTGCTCGATTGGAAATGGTAAAAAACAACCAATTGGATATGGCCATTATCCCAGAACCCATGGCCTCTATGGGAGAATTAGATGGGTTGGAAAAAAAGGTATTTGAAAGCAAGGACACCTATACTCCTGATGCCATGGTCTTTACTGACAAAGCTTTAAAGGAAAAGGACGAGGCTATTAGTCTGTTTATTCAAGGCTATAATCGCGCTGTAGAGGATATTCAAAAGGATGATAGTTTTGCTCGAGAGATTTTAATTGAAAAGTTAAAATTAAAGCCTGAGATAAAGGATAAGATTATTCTTCCCACTTATCATAGAACTAGGATCCATGATCAAGCTTATATGGATAAGGTGATTCATTGGGTGGAAAAGACCCAAGGGATTGATATTGATATCCCTTATGAAAGCCTATTTGAAGGAAAGTATGTGAAATAAATGATTGATATTGAAAACTTGGAAGTCCGCTATGGAGACTTCACCGCTCTTAAGGATATCAACTTGCATATTCCACCCCATTCCACCTGCGCTATTATTGGCCCCTCGGGATGTGGCAAATCTACTTTACTCTACGCTGTGGCAGGGATATTAAAGCCTGTCCAGGGTAGAGTTTTCATCCAAGGAGAACCGGTAAAGAAAAACCGCAGAGAAACAAGCCTTATTCTCCAAAATTATGGACTGCTTCCCTGGAAAACTCTATGGGATAATGTGGCCCTTGGGTTAAAAATTCGTAAAGAGGACAAGGAAATTCTTTCTAAAAAAGTAGAGGATATCATATCCAAGCTAGGACTAGAAAAGCATAAGCATAATTATCCCTCCCAATTAAGTGGAGGTCAGCAACAAAGAGTTGCTATCGCCCGGGCCTTGACTGTGGGGCCTGATCTTTTGCTTCTGGATGAGCCCTTTTCCTCTTTAGACGCAATTTCCCGGGAAATTCTACAAAATATCTTGCTGCAAATTCATCTCGAGGAGAAAATGTCACTTTTACTAGTAACCCATAATATTGAGGAGGCTGTATATTTAGGTCAGAAAATAGTTATTATGGAGCCCTCCAGTGGAAGGATAGCCCATATTCTAGAAAATCCTCATTTTGGAGATAAAGACTTCAGAGAGAAGTTAGATTTTTATAAAACTTGTATGGAGGTAAGAAAGCTAATGGAAAAGGGAGGCGATATCCGTTGAATTTCAGTGGTATAACGAAAAACAAAACCCTCTATGCCTCCCTTAGTGTTTTAATATTTTGGTACATGCTTCACAAGGCCTTACAAAGCCCTATCATCCCTAATCCTATGGATGTCTTTAAAGAGTTTGGACAATTACTCCAAAAAGATTTGCTTATTCATCTTGGAGTGAGCTTATATAGAATGTTTTCTGCTATAGGGATTTCTGTGATCATAGGGGTTCCTCTGGGTTTATTACTAGGGATGAATGAAAAGCTTGATGCTTTTATCTCTCCTATTATGTATCTTCTTTATCCCCTTCCCAAAATTGCTTTTCTTCCCGTGTTAATGATCCTTTTTGGATTGGGTGATCTTTCTAAAATTCTATTGATTACCTCAATCATCTTTTTTCAAGTATTACTCAGTACCCGGGATAGTGTCAAAAGTCTAAACAAAGAATTGTTTTATTCTATTCAGTCTCTAGGTGCTTCTCCTATACAGGTTTATCAGCACCTTATTCTACCTGGAGTACTTCCCCAAATTCTCACGGGCCTCAGAGTTACTATTGGTATTAGTATCGCTGTACTCTTTTTTGGAGAAAATTATGCTACTCAATATGGTATTGGCTATTTTATTATGGATAGTTGGATCCGGGTAGACTATGTACAAATGTTTGCAGGCATCCTGGCAATCAGTATTATGGGATGGCTTCTTTTCAAGCTTATAGATCTATTGGAGGATAAAGCCTGTAAATGGATTAAGTTTGAACAGGGAAAGTAACCTCTATAACTTTCACTAAGTTAAAAGCACTGGCAGAAATCTGCCAGTGCTTCTAATTTTATGAAAAATATTCTGATCGAGTATCAATTTTCTAATTACAAAAATACATTGCCTACCTTAAATGAAACAAGGTAGCTGGTCCCTTCCCAAGATTATTCAAAAAATCCTAGGATAAATACCCCTGCCATGACTATCGCAATGATGATATATTGTTTATAGGTTAGCTTTTCCCTGAGGAATATTCTTCCTAGGATAACAGAAACAATACTATAACTGGCAATCATAGGAGCTACTACTACAGAATTAGTATTTAGGGCATAGACATAGAAAAACTGTCCCCCTGTTTCAAACAACGCAGCTAGGGCCTTATCTTTTTCCTGTAAGATCTTAAACTTTTCTTTTTTCATCACTGTGATATAAAGCAAGGCTAAAATTCCGGCAAATAGGAAGGTAAGTTCGTAGGAAATTAGAGCTTCTTCTGGGCTCATTAAACGACTAAGATAGACATCATCTAGGAAGGTTCCTAGGGCATCTACTACCGCATACAATATGGGAAAGGTAAGGGCTAGGGCGCCCAGTTGATGTTTACGATCAATTTTCTCATTGTTTTTTAATCTTTCTTCTATGGACATATTTCTTTCAATAATGGCAATCGCTATCAGGGCTACTGTAATCATAGATACCGCCCCCAATTGTAGGGCCGTCATTTTTTTCCCTAAAACTAGAAAGGCTAGTATCCCTGCGATAGCCCCTGAGGTGTTGCTCACTGGGGAGTTAATGGATACTTCTAAATATCTAAGTCCAACATACCCTATGGTCATGGATAAAATATACATAGTGGATACAGGTAAATACTTTATGATATTGATGGGATCATAATGCCAATTCATTTTTGCCAGCTCGAACATGGCCTGAATGCCCATCACTAAAGCCACCATAACAACAATTCTTAAATGACTATATCTGTCCTTGGGATCTGTTCCTTTTTTATAAAACAAATCCGCTGTACCCCAAAATAATATGGTAATTATTGCAGATGTGTACCATGAAAAATTCATTTTTTGTCTCCTTATGTAATTTATTTTTTCGACAGAAGTATTTTTCCATCCTCCTATGAACACGCTGTCGATTTGTATTGGTGAAATTTGATAGAATTTACCTTATTAATATTACAGTTATTTCGCCAAAAAAGTCAACTATTTTCTTCTTTTAACATCTTGCAAAATTTTTGTTTAGATTTACTGATTATTTCGGTTAGGCTCTCATTTGTCTACGTCTCAGATTCAAGCATTTTTCTATTTCCCTAGCACAGCAAGTTGAATTGTGTTATAATAAAAGAAAAAATATTTATCGCTGGGGGTGCCTTGTGCTGAGAGGATGATTCCGACCCTTAGAACCTGTAGGTTAAAACCTGCGTAGGAAAGCGGACTTTACGGATAAAACGTGAAAAGGCTTCCTTTTGACGTTTTTTTATTTGAAAAAGAAAACTTTAGTTTCTTGTCGGCAGCTTAAGATTTTCTTATTCAAAAAAAGCTTACTACTTTCTTGTTTATCACCAGTGATAAGTAATAAAGAAAGGATTGAAACATTGTGTTTGAAAAGTTTTTAGAATTTAAACCCCTCACCATCATTATTTTAGCTTCATTAGTTTTAATTTCCATTGCTCTTGCTTTTAGAGATAAAAAGTATGAAAAAAGATCTGACTATACAAGAATGATTGTATATGGTAGTCTATGTATCGCACTTTCCTTTGTGCTTTCCTATATACGTCTATATCGTTTTCCCCAAGGTGGCAGTATAACCCCTGCTAGCATGTTGCCCATGTACATCTTTGCTATCATGTTTGGACCCACCTATGGGATAATCGCTGGTTTTGCCTTTGGAATGATTAATTTAATCCAAGATCCCTATATTATCCATTGGGCACAATTTTTTCTAGATTATCCCTTATCTTATGGAGCATTAGGATTAGCTGGATTATATCGTAAAAACATAGGGGTTTCTTGCCTTATTGGTGGTTTTGGTAGATTTTTTATGAACTTTTTATCGGGAGTTATCTTCTTTGGTTCCTATGCACCTCCGGGCATGAATGTTATGCTTTATTCTCTTGTGGTCAATGGTTTAGTCATTGGTACAGATACTTTGGTTTGTATTCTAATTAGTTTTATCCCCCAAATCAAAAATGCCATACAGCAGGTGCAAAAAATTTCTGCATCGTAATGGGAAACTAATTCTACTTACTCCTTAATTATTATAGAGAATTTTAAAGGTCAATCCCTTGAAAAATATGGATTGGCTTTTATATTTGCTAAAATGTTTTTATTTTTCTTTTCAGGGTATATATCTAGTTATGTCTATCAACTATATACAACAGCTATGATATAGATGCTTGAAATATCAAAAACCTTTAGAAAGAGATTAGGAAGTTTTATTGCAAATATCTATCATATGCTTTACAATATATTAGATAAATAAGTAAGGAGAATACGCTATGATAAAAAAATTTATACAATATTATAAGCCTGTAAAAAAGGTGTTTATTATCGATATGATATGTGCTTTTGCAGTTTCTGTCTGCGATTTATTCTACCCTATGATTACGAGGAAAATCATTAATGTCTATGTCCCTAATCAACAATTCCAGCTTTTGATTACATGGTTAATTGTTCTAGCCTTTCTTTATATAGCAAAAGTGGGATTTAATTATTACATTACCTATTACGGACATATTATGGGGGTCCAGATGCAGTCAAATATGAGAAGAAATGTTTTTGATCATCTCCAGGATCTACCCTTTGTTTTCTTTGATGACAATAAAACAGGAACCCTTACCTCAAGGATTGTGAATGATTTAATGGAAGTGTCAGAGCTTGCCCATCATGGTCCTGAGGATTTATTTATTTCCTTGGTTATGATGATCGGTTCCTTTATTATATTGGCTACCATAAACTTGCCCCTCGCTTTAATTGTTTTTTCCATTGTCCCTTTCTTAGTCTTCTTTGCCATGAAGCTTCGGGTAAAAATGTCTGATACTTTTATGGAAACCAGAGTGACTATAGGAGAGGTAAACGCTACCTTAGAGAACAGTATCACAGGCATTCGAGTATCTAAAGCCTTTGGAAATAAGGAAAGTGAAATTAAAAAATTCGAAAAGAACAATAATATGTTTCAAGTGGCAAGGGCAAAAGCCTATAAGGTTATGGCTCAATTTCATACTGGTTCATCCTTCATTATTGATTTTCTAAATATTTTAGTATTAGGTGCTGGTGGTATTTTCTTCTATAAGGGATATATTAATATCGGAGACTTCGCAGCTTTCATCTTATATATAGGAAACTTTTTAAATCCCATTAGAAAATTAATTAACTTTGTGGAACAATATCAATCAGGAATATCTGGTTTTAAAAGATTTACTGAGATTATGGATCAACCTCTAGAAGTAGATGAGCCCAATGCCGTCACAGTAAATTCTGTAAAAGGTGAGATTGATTTTGATGACGTATCTTTTTCCTATGATGAGCATAAAACAATATTGGATGATATTAGTTTTACTATTGAACAAGGAAAAACCGTAGCCTTAGTTGGACCCTCTGGTGGGGGGAAAACCACCCTCTGCCATTTAATCCCTCGTTTTTACGAAACGGAATCAGGCAACATCTTCATTGATGGACGAAATATAAAGGAATTCACTTTAAAGTCTCTACGGAATAATATAGGAATTGTGCAGCAAGATGTATTTTTGTTCACAGGAACAATTTATGATAATATTCACTGTGGAAGATTTGATGCTACAGAAGAAGAAGTGATGGATGCAGCCAAAAAAGCCAATATTCATGACCTTATCATGACCTTACCCGATGGGTATAATACTTATATTGGGGAAAGAGGCGTAAAATTATCAGGTGGTCAAAAACAAAGAATTTCTATTGCTAGAATTTTCTTGAAAAATCCTCCTATCTTAATACTAGACGAAGCTACATCAGCCTTGGATAATGTGACTGAATTATTAATACAACAATCTTTAGAAGAACTTTCTAAGGGAAGAACTACCATTATCGTTGCCCATAGATTATCCACCATAAAAAATGCTGATGAAATTATTGTCATAACCAATAAAGGTATAGAGGAAAAGGGCAATCATGAAGCATTGGTAGCAAAAGAAGGTATTTATGCTAACTTATATAATTCTCAATTTAAAAATATACACTCGTAGACAACAAAGCGGTTAAGGCCACACTCATACAATAAAGTTTGGGAGAATATTCTTGTTGAACAACCTAGAGAATATTCTCCCAATTTTAAATTAAATTTTAGAACTGGAACGGTATACCTGTCCCAAAATTAGGAGGTAGAATTATGTCAAAAATTAAGGAGTTATTTTCTCCTAAGGATTTAACCCAGGGTACTCCTTGGAAACGGATTACTGAATTTGCAATACCCATGTTGATTGGTAATATAGCTCAACAATTTTATAACACTGCTGACTCCATTATTGTAGGTAGGTATGTAGGGGATAATGCTCTTGCCTCTGTTGGTAGCGCCGCACCCATATTAAACCTTTTACTTGTTCTCTTTGTGGGAATTGCCGTTGGTGCAGGTATTATGGTTGCTCAATATTTTGGCGCTAAAGATCGTGGAAAGCTCTCCCATACCATTGGTATATGCATAACCCTTACAGCCATTGCATCTGGAGTAATTATGATCGTCGGTCCTATTGTGACTCGTCCCTTACTTTCTTTTCTCAATACACCAGATACCATTATTGATTGGTGTACAAGGTACCTTATCATTTATTTTGTCGGTATTGGGGGCCTTGCTTATTATAATATTTTGGCCGGTGTACTACGGGGATTAGGCGATTCTTTATCCGCTCTTATATTTTTATTGGTTTCTACAGCTTTAAATGTTGTATTGGATCTTTTGTTTGTGGCAAAATTAGGCATGGGAGTACCTGGGGTTGCCTTAGCTACTGTCATTGCTCAGGGAATATCAGCGGTACTTTGTATGGTTAAACTGTTAAAAATGAAGGAAAATTTTGATCTTAACTGGAAAATGTTGAAATTAAACAAGGAATATTCTTATAAGCTTATAAAGCTTGGATTGCCTTCAGGACTTACCCAAGCAATATTTTCCTTAGCCATGATTGTTGTGCAGTCTCTCACCAATAGTTTTGGGGAGATGGTCATCGCTTGTAATGTTATTGTTATGCGGGTAGATGGTTTTGCCATGATGCCCAACTTTTCCTTTGGAAGTGCTTTGACAACCTTTACGGGGCAAAACATTGGAGCAAAAAAAATTGACCGGGTAGAAAAAGGAGCTAAAGACGGTACATTAATAGCTGTTGGCGTAGCCACTACAATTACTCTCTTGATATTGATTTTCGGTAAACATCTCATGGGGATTTTTACTGATACTAAAGATTTAGTTAATTTAAGCATGCATATGATGAGGATTCTTGCTGTAGGTTATATCGCTATGGCCGTAACCCAGAGTTTATCCGGGGTTATGCGAGGTGCCGGGGATACCATAACGCCTATGTGGATTTCTCTCATTACCACTGTTGTCCTTCGCGTACCTATAGCCTATGGCATTGCCTATTTTACCCGAAGTGCAGCTTATCCCACTGGTAGGCCTGAATCAGTCTTTATTTCCCTATTGGTTTCTTGGGTTATGGGAGCGGTTATTAATATATTTTTCTATAGAAAAGGAAATTGGCGAAGAAAAGGTTTTGCTGGTGAATAGAGGTAGGTTATCTGTCCTCCTCAGTTCAAATCAAGAAAAAGAACTACCGCTATGGGTAGTTCTTTTTCTGTTTTGCAGTCATAGATTTCCCCCCAGAATAAAGCACCTTAATCACTTTATTGGAAGTATTTAATAGGATCTATTCACTTTAAAATCAAATAATAATATTCCTATGAGAATCTAAATTTTATTCAATAATTTTAGTTGAAATACATTTATGCCTGTCCATTTTGGGTTGATTCCTATATAATTAAAGATTGAAGCTTAGTTTTATGGAGGTAATACTATAATGAAACGCAAAAATTTCAAACTATATTTTATACTGTTTAAAATCACATTTTCTATTAGCGCATTTACTTTTGGAGGGGGATATATTGTTATTCCTATGATGCGAAAGTATTTCGTAGAGGATTTAAAGTTAATTAGTGAACAAGAACTTTTAGATATGGCTGCAATTGCACAGTCCACACCAGGGGCTATTGCTGTTAATCTTGCTGTATTAGTAGGGTATCGTATTGCTGGCACTATAGGTGCCGTCATTAGTTGTATTGGAACTGTTCTGCCACCTTTATTGATCTTATCTGTTATATCAATTTTTTATAAAGCCTTCCGCAGTAATAAGATTATCTCTGCAATATTAAAAGGTATGGAGGCAGGAGTTGCCGCTACCATCGTAGATTTAGTCATCGATATGACTCAAGGAATTGTAAAAGAGAAAAACTGGCTATTATCCCTAATGGTTCCCGCTTCTTTTTTTGCCAGTTTTTTATTTAATATCAATGTATTAGTGATTATTATCTTTTGCTCTGTCTTATGCTTTGTTCAATCTTATATTAAAATGGGAAGGGAGGCATAAATATGATTAAAAGCATTCTTACTTTATTGATCAGTTTTTTACAAATTGGATTGTTTAGTATTGGTGGTGGATACGCTGTCATCCCTCTCATTCAGGAACAAGTAGTTGACTCCAATGGCTGGCTTTCCTTACAAGAGTTTACAGATATTATTACCATATCCCAAATGACTCCTGGCCCTTTAGCTGTCAATACATCCACTTTTGTCGGCATACGTATTGCAGGTATACCAGGAGCTGTGGTCGCCACTTTAGGATGTGTTTTATCAGGATTTTTGATTTCTATTTTTTTATATAACTTTTTTAAAAAGCATAGGGATATTGATAGTGTTTCTAATATATTGAGGGGTCTGCGTTCCGCTTCCATCGGCCTTATTGCCGCCTCTGCATCTACCATTATTTTGATTGCTTTTTGGGGCTCTTCCTCTCTTAATATTAAATTCATGGACATAAACATTTTTGCTGTAATCATATTCATGATTTCCCTATTTCTATTAAGAAAATATAAAACTAATCCAATATTTATTATCCTACTATCGGGGATTACAGGCTTGTTTATTTATCATTAATCCATGGGATAATGAAGGGGTAAGTTTATCCCTTTTTATCCCGCTAGCTTCTACTTTGTAATAAATAAAAAAGATAGATTTTTCTCTATATTACTTGTTATATCATGCTAACTTTGATCGGCATATCTCCACCAAAATATAGTGCCCACTAGCCCAAAAGCACTTGTTAAAAGTACAATAATAATACTGATCCCCTCAATCATAGCACTGTCACCTCCAGCAGCACCACTTAGAAGGGCAGGTATAGACCATGGAAAAAACTGTCCGTACCCTGTTACCGCAATAAATTGTGCTAATACAATAGTAAATACCATAAATCCAAGGGGAGATAGATATCCACGGCCAACACTTGCGAAAAAAGCTACTGGTGTTGATAGCAATATGGTTAGTATGGAGCAAACCATAAAAATAAAAGTACCTTGTATCATTATGTCAAATGACCACCCAGGTATATCAACCACTTTTCCAACAATTAAACCTAAAACCAGTACAATTATAGAAAGCATTAAACACCATAAAACGGCCACAATGAATTTAGAAAATACAATTATATTTCGTGATATTGGCAGTGCTAGTAAGTCTTTTATGGTTCTATCTGAATATTCCCTACCAAAAATCCAAGATGTAATAAATCCGAATACTACTAATCCACCGATTGCAACCGCCTGGGCAAGGAGACCAAAGTAAGAAGGCCAATCAGCAGTTCCCATAATATTTGCTTTTGCAGAAATAAAACCCAAGTTTTGTGCTAAGCTAGGATCTTTTAAAACAAACATAAAAAATCCCCCGACAAAGGGTACTATTGTAAGTGCAAGCATAGTGAGTAAAGGGACTTTAGAACGAAAAAACTTTTTTCCTTCTATTGAAACACAGGTTATTATTTTATTCACTTTACATCTCCCCCCCTCTCTTTAATGGTTCTTAAGAAATACATTTCTAAATCTTCCTTCTCAATTTTCAATAATGTTGGAGGGTGACCTGCATTTACAAGTAATGTAGCAATTTTTTCGGGGTTATTTACAGCATCTTCATTTTGAATTTGTAGGGGAAAAAGTTCCCCAGTTGTGCTTTTATCCTGGGTATATACCTTGTATCCTGTCTTAGAAAGAATAGATTTTATAGCAAGCCTATCTCTGCCATCTATTATTAAGGATTTCTTCAACTGACTTTCTAGTTGTTTTCCATCTATCTCCTTAATTAATTTTCCCTCATGTATTATGCCTATATTTGTAGTAATTCTTGAGATTTCATCTAATTTATGACTAGAGACCAGTACGGTTACCCCTGAATTTTTTGCTAAATCCATTAGCAGTTGACGAACTTCAACAATACCCGCGGGATCCAATCCATTTGTAGGTTCATCAAGGATTAAAATTTTAGGTTTATGCATCATTGCCTTTGCTATGCCGAGCCTTTGTGCATTTCCTAAAGAAAGATGCTTAGCCTTCTTTGATGCATAATCTTCCAATTTTAGCTTCTTTATGATCCAATGGACACAACTTTTCTCCTGAATCCCCCTTAATTGACGAACAATTTCTAGATTCTCTTTTACTGTTAAATCCGGATATGAATAGGGCGTTTCTACAATATATCCTACATCACGCCAAGTATCTGTATTCCCAGCACCTACCCTTTGTCCTTGAAGATAGCATTGTCCTGATGTAGGCGTTATCATACCTAAAAGCATTCGTATTGTAGTAGTCTTGCCTGCCCCATTTAGCCCTAAAAATCCAAATATATCTCCCTGTTTAACCGATAAGTTCACTTTGTCAACCACACAGGTTTCTCCATAAACCTTTGTTAAGTTCGTCGTACTAATCATTTCACTCATGATGATCATCCTCCTCAACGATTTGTTGAGCAAGACCTTTTATCAAAAGTTTAAGCACTTCATCAAAATCTTCTTCTCCAATTTCTTCAATATAGATCATACTCATGAAAATTGCCCTTAAAGAAGCCGTGACAACGTCTATATTTATATTGTCTTTAAGCTTTATATAAGAAAAAATCTTCTTTGTGAGTATATCATCCAATGAATGGTGATGCATAATCAGTTCCTTAGGTAATTTCCTCATAAGAAATTCAAATTCTTGATTTTGGATTATGTTCATAATAAAAGATTTTCTTACCTTTTGATATAGTCCGTAAATCAATTCTGTAAATTGATCAATTCCTATATTGTTCTCTTGCATTAACTTGTTGGATAGTTCATTCATAATAGACTTCTGATATTCTTCCAGTACCTCAAAAAATAAAATTTCCTTTGCAGGATAAAAACTGTAAAAAGATCCCTTGGATATCCCTGCCCTTTGAACAATTTGATCAATTGTTGTTTTCCTGACACCATATTTGCATAGACATTCCTGGGCTACCTTGTTTAATTTTTTTCTTATTAACTCTTTTTCACGATCACTAAATGCAGTTGCCATACTTTACCTCCATACTCTATGACTATATTTACTAATATAGTCATAGAGTATCATGGCAACAAAACTTTGTCAATAGAATGTATTTCTAATCTTGCGCTATGGGGAAACAAAGCGAAATCTTAATAAGAAGTACACGTTCCTTTTATTTAAGCGATGGAATCTTTCAATACTTATTTAAAACGCAGGAACTACATTTCCTTTATATACTTCATCAATGACTTCTTTTGTAGCTTCCTCTTGGTATATTTCGACTAATCTTTTTAGTGCTTCTTTATCCTTGTCTTTTGACTTAACGGCAATGATATTGATATAGGGCTTGGCATCTTCACTGCTTGCATCTTCAATAAAAATAGAATCCTCTGTGGGACTAAAATCTGCTTCTATGGCAACCCCATTGTTTATTATGGCAATGTCAACATCCGCCAAGGATCTTGGTATTTGTGTTGCTGCCAATTCTATTAATTCTAGATTTTTAGGATTCTCCACCACGTCCTTGATTGTTGGTATTAAGCCCACTCCCTCTTTTAATGTAATGAGTCCGGCACTCTGTAACAGGATTAGCCCCCTCCCTCCATTCGTCGCATCATTGGGTAGGGCGACCTTATCCCCTTCCTTTACTTCATCAAGGGATTTTAGTTTTTCCGAATATATAGCCATAGGTGCTAATATGGTATTTCCTATGGAAACAAGGTCTAGATTATGATCTGCCTTAAATTGATCAAAATATGCGATGGTTTGAAAGGCATTGGCATCTATTTCCCCTTCAGCTAAGGCCAAATTAGGACGAACATAATCCGAAAAAGAAATAATCTCTAATTCAATATTCTCTTCAGCCAATTTCTTTTGAACATAGTCCCATACCTGGTGTTCTGCACCATTTACTCCCAATTTGATGTTGATCTTTTCCCTATTTCCAGTTGTAGCACTGCATCCTGCTAAAGGTGCGATAATAAGTATTGCAACGATAGCCAATATCAATAATTTTTTCATTTTTCATTCCTCCTGTATTTTCTCTTAATGATTAATTCTTTTAACGATAAACTCTCCTAAGCCCTGCACAAAATTTACTAAAACTAAAAGAATAATTATGGTGACAATCATAATATCGGTCTTAAAATATTGGTAGCCATACCGTATAGCAAAGTCACCTAGCCCCCCGCCACCTACAGTACCTGCCATTGCAGAAAAACCAATTAAACTCACCATTGAAATGGTTAAGGCATAGATGATGCCTGCCCGCCCTTCTACAAGTAAAACACGATATATGATTTCAAATGGGCTAGACCCCATTGCCTCTGCGGCTTCGATAACACCGCTGTCAATATCTAGCAGTACAGATTCTATCTGTCTAGCTACAAAGGGGGTTGCGCCAAATACCAGTGGCACTAAGGCTCCCTTTATGCCAATGGTGGTACCCACTATAAATCTAGTTATGGGAATAATTGCCGCTAACAAAATAATAAAGGGAATGGATCGAAAAACATTAATAATTTTCCCTACAATTTGATAAACTATTTGGTTCTCTAAAATATGACCTGGTCTTGTCACCACTAAGGCGATACCAATGGGAATACCTAATAGAGTGGAAACAATTCCGGCCATAAATACCATAATAAGGGTCTCATAAAGGGCCTTAAGTAAATCAGGATATAATTCCATGAGGTTGGGTAGCCATGTCTGTATGAACTCTAACATCTTTTATCACCTCCACCTGTACAGTATGTTCCTGCAAATAATCTATAGATTTTAAGATATTGCCTTTACCCCCACTGAATTTCACAACCAGACTGCCTATTGCAACATCTTGAATGCTTTCAATATTTCCAAATAAGATACTTGCATCTACTTTAAATAGACGAGAAATCTTAGAGATAAAGGGCTGACCTGCTCTCTGCCCAACAAAGGAAATCTTAGCTAACATCTCTTCTTCCTCAATGCCATTGATGAATGACTCTTTACCAATAAACTTGTAAATATCTCCCTGTTGAAATACTGAGGATATAAACTCCTTAGTAATTTGAGCCTTGGGATAGGAGAATATTTCTAACACATTTCCACATTCTACAATATTTCCATCTTCCATAAGGGCAACACTATGACATATTTCTTTAATCACCTGCATTTCATGGGTAATGATGACAATGGTCAAGCCTAACTTCTCATTAATTTGTTTTAATAAACTCAAGATGGATTTTGTCGTTTGAGGATCTAAAGCAGAGGTAGCTTCATCACATAACAATACCTTAGGATCATTGGCTAATGCCCTAGCAATAGCCACCCTCTGTTTTTGTCCACCACTTAGTTGGGAGGGATAGGCAGATACCTTATCCTTTAATCCAACCAAATCCAAAAGCTCTAAAACTTTAGTTTCGGTTTCCGTTTTACTAAGACCACTTCCCTTTAAGGGGTAAGCGATATTTTGAAATACATTTCTAGCCTTCATTAAATTAAAGTGCTGAAAGATCATCCCAATTTTTTTTCTACTTTGTCTTAATTCTTTTTCAGAAAGCCCAGTTAATTCTTTTTGATCTACAATTATTTTCCCTGTTGTTGGTCTTTCCAATAGATTTATACATCGAATCAATGTACTTTTTCCTGCTCCACTATAGCCAACAATGCCAAATATTTCTCCCTGAGAAACATGTAAGTTGACTTCTTTCAGAGCTTTTACTGACTGGTTCTTACTAACATAGGTCTTACTGACCTGTTGAAGAAAAATCAATACACTCACTCTCCTTAATTTCAATAGCTAAAATTCTTGAAAACTCGAGTATTTGGACATAAAAATAACCCTATAGGAAAGGGCATACTGATTCGTTACACCTTCCCCATCTTCCAGGATAAAGTCCTGTTGGAATGAGCACCTGGCCTATGTATTTTACATAGGCTGGTTGCTGAGACTTCACTGGGCCAATCCCTCCATCTCTCTTGATAGGTAATTTTTATATTTTATTTCTACTCTTTTATTTTTGACTTTTAAATTCTTCTTTAATCTCCTGTAACAATTTCTGATTTACAATTAGGTCAAGACCTGTTAGGGCAAGGGCCTTGGCTCCTAAAACTAATCCCTTATCTCCCTCAGATGAGCATGCTGCCTCTCTAAAGGCTACGGTATGACCTACTAAATCCCTGGAACCTATTTTTACCGTGGGATGTATGGTAGCAACCACTTGACTGATGTTTCCCGTATCTGTTGAACCCGTACCCTGTTTATCAGATTCTGCAAAGCTTTCTCCAAGCCTTTCTAAGTTTCTCCTAAATACCTCATCAAATCTTTTGTTTAATACAAGGTTATCTACTGGATTTTGAAAAGCAATGACCTTTAAGCTTGTTCCTGTGGCAGTGGCTGCACCTTCTGCAACAGCCTTTACCTTATTGGTCACTTCATCCAGTTTCGTCCTAGTGGCCGCTCGAATATAAAATCTAGCCTTTGCATACTCAGGTATGATATTAGGAGCATCCCCTCCATGGGTAATAATTCCATGGATTCTTACATCATCTGTAACATGCTGTCGTAGGGCATTGATGCCATTAAAGAATAATATCACTGCATCTAAAGCATTAATTCCATTCTCGGGAGAGGCAGCCGCATGGGCAGGTCTCCCCACAAATTCAAAGTCTAATGGATCAACTGCCAAGGAATTGCTTGTCGTTCTGGTTTCATTAGAAGGATGGATCATCATACATGCGTCAATTCCTTCAAGTAGATTAGCCTTTACAAAGCTTCCCTTAGCACTTCCATTGGGTCCGCCTTCTTCGGCTGGTGTCCCAAAGACAACGACTTCTCCTCCTATCTCATCTAGTACCCGCCCCAATGCTATAGCTGCTGCTGTGCTAGCTACACCAATAATATTATGACCGCAGGCATGACCTAAACCTGGTAGAGCATCATATTCTGCCAAGTATCCAATGGCTGGACCTGGTTTAGCCTTGGATTTTTTTCGAGCAATAAATCCTGTAGGATGACCTGCAATATTTTTCTCCAGGATAAATCCTTCGTCTGCTAGTCTTTCTGATAATAATTGACTGGCGAAAACTTCTTCATTTCCAATTTCCGGGTTGCCATGAATTTCACGACTCATTTTAATGTAATTGGATTTATTCTCTTCAATGATTGAAAGAATTTGCTCTTGTATATGTTTTACATTTTCTTGATTGAAGACCATAGGTTTACACTCCTTATAATAATGATATTAACTGATTAAATACTAGAGATACAAAGGGCCCGATGTATCTTAAAATAAAAAACCTCTTCTTATATAAAATAAGAAGAGGTAAAATATCTATATTCAAATAAATATCTGCTCTCTTCTTATCTTTCAAGTTTGTCACTTGCTGGAATTGACACAGTATTTTCATAAAAATGAAAATCCGCTGCCGAGGTTTCAAAGGGCCAGTCCCTCCACCTCTCTTGATAAGAAGTTTTTCTATGCGATTGTTTGTTTTACATTCTAATTCTTTTATTGTTTTATGTCAAGTTATTTTTTTTTAATTATTTTATAGAAGTTAGATTCCTCTACCCGATATTTCTTGCCCAGCTCTGTGGAGGTACTGAATATCTACTTTATTAGGTCCCACAAAAAGTTCGATAAGGACGATTTGATGGTGGAGGTAGGGTGGAGTAATCCTCCTGTTGAGGGGAATAAGCATAGGGATCTGAAAGAACATTGAGCAGCCTATGCATTATGCTATAATCCCCTTTATCTACCGCAGCTTCCAGTGCTTCTTCTACCCTATGATTACGGGGAATTATCCCAGGATTGTTGTCTTTCATTAGCTGGTAGGATGAATTTTTTGATTGCTGTTGCCTTTCTAGTCTCCTTTGCCACAACTCGTGCCACTGGATAAATTCTGAAGTATGGGAAAACCCTATTTCCTCTAGCTTGTTAAGCGTTAAGTCTCGAAAGGTATTGGTATAGTCTGCACGGTGTTTCTCCATCATATGAAAAAGGTCTTCCATAAGAGTTTCATCCCCTAGCTCCTCATTAAATATTCCTAATTTTGCTCTTACTCCTCCCAGCCAATTACAGTGATATAAACCGTCGAAATCTTCAATGGCATCTTGAGCCAGTTTAATAGCCTGTTGCTCATTGTCATGTAATAAAGGCAATAGGGTTTCGGCAAATCTTGAGAGATTCCACGGGGCTATTTTGGGCTGATTTCTATAGGCATAGCGTCCACCAACATCAATGGAGCTAAACACTGTCGCTGGATCATAGGTATCCATGAAAGCACAGGGACCATAGTCAATAGTCTCTCCGCTAATGGCCATATTGTCGGTGTTCATCACTCCATGAATAAAACCAACCAGCTGCCATTTGGCAATCAGTGTGGCTTGCCTCTTAATCACTTCCTTTAGTAAAGCAAGATAAGGATTTTTATCTCCCTCAATCTCTGGAAAATGTCTTTTTATTGTATAATCAGCCAAAATCCGAAGTTCTTCAGGGGTACACCAGTGGGCAACATATTGAAAGGTTCCCACCCGTATATGACTGGCAGCTACCCGGGTTAAAATTGCACCAGGCAATTGAGTTTCACGAATTATCCATTGCCCAGTTGTCACCACTGCTAAACTGCGGGTAGTAGGAATCCCTAGAGCGTGCATTGCTTCGCTAATGATATATTCCCGTAGCATGGGTCCCAGTGCCGCTCGCCCATCTCCCCCACGGGAATAGGGGGTTCTACCGGGACCCTTAAGCTGAACATCAAATCGGTCACTTTTCGGAGTAATCTGTTCCCCGAGCAGCAGGGCTCGACCATCTCCTAACATTGTAAAATGTCCAAATTGATGTCCAGCGTAGGCTTGAGCAAGGGGTAAGGCCCCTGGGGGAAGCTGATTGCCAGAGAGGATATCTACTCCATCCTTGCTTTTTAGCTCTTGACTATCTAACCCCAAGGATTTTGCTAATGAATCATTAAAAATAACTAATTTAGGGGAGGGTACAGCGATTGGATTGCAGAGGGTAAAAAATGATTCTGGTAAACGGGCATAACCATTATCAAAGTTCCATCCTGTTTTTGTCATTATCTCTTTATTGATCATGATACCACCTTTTCTTTTTTGTCTTCTACTATATTTTTGGATAAAACAGAAGTTATCATCATTTCATAATCTTTTAAGCTATCCTCCATAGGAATATATAGCCTTTCTTTTAGTGTCTGCTTCGGTTTATTTATTATGCCTTTTCATAACTCTTTTCCCTATTTACTTTTAAAGTGGGGATATTCTTATACTACACTTCCTTGGATAAAATAAACACACAACAAGGCTAAACTTAAAAGATGGTAACTTGAGAACAATTATAAAAATATAAAACATATATCTTCCTCTTATACTTTTGTGTTTTTTGAAAATAATATAAAAGAGGTGATATTTATGGCAAAAAATAAAAAAAAGCAAAGACCTATGAAAATGCCTATTGAAGAACAAAATACTGCCGCCTGGGCTAATATTGAAAGATTACAGCCTGTTTCTAAAGTTCCTATACCAGATGATGATCAGACCCACAATGCTAAAGAGTGGGTAGATACCAATCAAAAATAAACAAAAAGAAGATTGAATTGCCTTATTCAATCTTCTTTTTTGCCTTTAATACTTCATTTCTGCTAATCTTCTATAGGTTTCATATCTTTCTCTGGCATGTTTTTCTGCTTGGGTAAATAATTCATCCGCCACATCGGGGAATACATTCATAATTTGAGAATATCTGATCTCCCCTTCTATAAACTCTCTAAAGGAAGCTTTGGGTTCCTTAGATTCTAAGATAAAAGGATTTTTCCCTTCTTCTCTTAGGAGAGGATTGTATCGATAAAGATGCCAGTAGCCTGCTTCCACGGCTTTCTTTTCTTCGGCTACACTGGTTCCCATACCTGTCTTAATCCCATGACTGATACAAGGAGCATAACATATGACAAGGGATGGACCATTATAGCTTTCGGCTTCCCGGATGGCTTTAAGGGCTTGGCTCATATTAGCACCTAGGGCAATTTGAGCTACATAAACATAGCCATAGCTCATGGCCATCATGCCCAGGTCTTTTTTGCGAATTCTCTTTCCTGCTGCGGCAAATTTTGCTACTGCTGCTGTAGGGGTGGATTTGGAAGACTGTCCTCCAGTATTGGAATAAATCTCCGTATCCATAACCAATAGATTCACATCTTCTCCCATGGCCAGTACATGATCTAGCCCTCCATAACCAATATCATAGGCCCATCCATCCCCACCAATAATCCATGTGGACTTTTTGATGAGATAATCCTTTTTCTCCAGTATTTCCTTTACAATAGAATGATCTTTATCTTTGGAATTTTCGAGAATTTCTAGAACTTTTTGAGAAGCCTCTTGGGATTCTTCTCCATCCTCCATATGATCTAGCCAATTTTGAAAAGCTTTTTTACAGTCTTGATTTAAGTCAGATTTCAATCCTTCTCTCATTAATTCTTCCAATCTTTCCCGCATCTGCCTTACTGCTATAGCCATTCCAAATCCATACTCTGCGTTATCCTCAAAGAGGGAATTCCCCCAAGAGGGTCCTTTCCCTTGGGCAGTGGTGGTGTAACTAATCGATGGCGCACTGGCTCCCCAGATGGAAGAACAGCCTGTGGCATTGGCAATCAACATTCTCTCTCCATAGAGCTGAGTCACTAATTTTACATAGGCGGTTTCTCCACAGCCTGCACAGGCTCCAGAGAATTCCAGTAAAGGCTTAGCAAATTGACTGTTTTTAAAAATCCCTTTGTCTACTAAATGACTTTTGTCTTTAATGGTCATGGCAAATTCCCAATTTTCTTCTTGTCTGCCAATCTCTTTTTCCGCATCTACCATAACCAATGCCTTTCCAGGGGCAGGACATACATCAGCACAGTTGCCACAGCCTGTACAATCTAGAGGACTGATTTGAATACGATAGCCAAAATCTTTAAGCTCTTTTCCCCTGGATTCTTTGGTTTCAAAAGTATGAGGTGCTTTTTTCATTTCTTCTTCATCCAATAGGAAAGGCCTGATCACTGCGTGGGGACAGATATAGGAGCATTGATTACACTGAATACATTTATCAGTCTGCCATTGGGGAACCATAGGGGCAATCCCTCGTTTTTCATAAGCCGTTGTTCCCAGGGGATAGGTTCCATCTTCCCTTCCCTTAAAGGCACTGACAGGTAGTTCATCTCCCTCTTGTCTAGCCATGGGTCTTTGAATATTTTTCACAAAATCCGGTTCTTCCTTAGTAGACATATCTTCATCCTGGGCTTTTGCCCAATGGGAGGGGATATCTACTTTCACTAAGCCATCTACTCCTCGGTCCACAGCTTCCTTGTTCATTTCTACAATTTTTTCTCCTTTTTTCCCATACATATCTACAATACTCTGTTTTAGATATTTTACGGCATCTTCTATGGGAATGACCTCTGCCAATTTGAAAAATGCTGATTGCATAATCATATTGATTCTATTTCCCAAACCAATTTTCTTTGCAATATCCATGGCATCAATAATGTAGAAATTTACTTGGTTTTCAGCTATACTTTTTTTCAATGAAGCCGGCAATTTTTCCTCCAATTCCTCAGGAGTCCATGGGCAGTTTAATACAAAAGTACCTTTTTTCTTAATGCCCTTTAACAAATCAAAATGATTCACATAGGATTTGTTGTGGCAGGCAATATAATCTGCACTATAAATCAAATAGGGGGAACGAATAGGCTCTTTGCCAAAACGAAGATGGGAAATAGTGGATCCCCCAGACTTTTTGCTGTCATAAGAAAAATAAGCCTGGGCATAGAGGTCAGTATGATCTCCTATAATTTTTACAGCTGTTTTATTAGCACCTACTGTCCCATCTGATCCCAATCCCCAGAATTTGCACTGAATAGTGCCCGCAGGAGTGGTATCTACAATATCCTCCTCTGGCAGAGAGGTTTCTCCTATATCATCTACAATACCAATGGTAAACCCATTTTTAGGCTCAGCTTGTTTTAAATTTTTGTAAACAGCAATGATTTGGGATGGTCTTGTGTCTTTAGATCCCAATCCATATCTTCCTCCTACAATAAGAGGTCGTTCTTCCCTATGGTAGAAAAGACTTTTTACATCTAAATAAAGGGGTTCCCCCGTTGCTCCTGGCTCTTTCGTTCGATCCAAAACAGCTATCCTCTTCACACTTGAAGGGAGCACGTCGAAAAAATATTTTGGAGAGAAGGGACGATAAAGGTGAACCTTAATCATTCCAACCTTTTCTCCTTTTTTCTGTAGATAGTCAATGGTTTCTTCTATAGTGTCGCAAACAGAACCCATGGCAATAATCACATCTTTTGCATCCTCTGGACCATAGTAGGTAAAAGGTTTATACTCTCTACCTGTTAATTGACTAATATCCTTCATATACCCCGCTACCCTATCGGGAACACTGTCGTAGAAAGGATTAGCTGCTTCTCTTCCTTGGAAATAAATATCAGGGTTTTGTGCCGTTCCTCTGACTACTGGATGTTCTGGGTTTAGAGATCGCTCTCGAAAGGCCTGCAGTGCATCATAATCCAGCAACTTTTCTAATTCTTCATACTCCATTACCTCTACTTTTTGATATTCGTGGGAAGTTCTAAAGCCATCAAAGAAATGTAGGAAGGGGACCCTAGTTTTAATAGCCGCCAAATGGGCAACTCCGGCTAAATCCATAGCCTCTTGTACACTACTAGAAGCTAGTAAGGCAAAACCTGTCTGTCTTGTGGCCATCACATCCTGATGGTCTCCAAAAATAGATAGAGCATGGGTGGCTATCGCTCGGGCACTCACATGAAATACCCCGGGCAACAACTCTCCTGCCATCTTGTACATATTGGGAATCATTAATAAAAGACCCTGAGATGCTGTATAAGTAGTGGTCAGTGCTCCTGCCTGTAAGGATCCATGTACAGCTCCTGCTGCCCCGGCCTCTGATTGCATTTCGACTACTCTCACGGATTGCCCAAATATATTTTTCTTTCCATGGGCCGCCCACTCATCTACACCCTCTGCCATAGGCGTAGATGGCGTGATGGGATAAATAGCGGCTATATCTGTAAACGCATACGATATATAGGCAGCCGCTTGATTCCCATCCATAGTTTTCATTTTCCTTGCCATTCATCTCTCACCCTCTTTTTCATGTAATATTTTTCATAATCTCTTATATTGTTTGATAAATTTACAAATTCATGCATGAAAAACAACTTAATGACGAGAGGAAATAAGGGCTCTTGCTGCAGATGGGAATACTCTCTTCTCTTTAATAAACTAATCAGCTGCATTTCTATGCAACTGATTAGTAAAAGTTCTCTACATTTTAAAATAATCCTGACAATGCAATAAGATTTGTTACTATCCAGCCTGATGCGTAATATGCCATAAACTGTACTCCGGTATGAATACCAAATATATTATGAAGTATGCCTCCAAAGAAACCAATAAACAATGCTACAAATACACCAAATACTCCTGCTTCATAATATGCAAGCATAAATATTAGCCCCATAAATGCCCCAATAAGCGCTTCATGGCTTATCTTTCTGAACATCATTTCTGTCCATGCTCTAGCTTTTCTTATGGCCATAGGGTAGGCTATCAAAGCTCCACCAACAACTCCTATAAATCCATAGAGTAGATAATCCCCCATACCTAAATATGAATGTAGGTTATTTACAGGATCTATTGTAAATACTGGAGGCGCATTAAACAGTGCTGCGGCCGGTCCAAGGGCAACTGGGGATAGGGGAATACCGAATGCAAGCAAGGGTATGATAAGTTCCCCAATATAGGTAGCATTACTTACCGCATCCTGTATTCCTAAAGTACCTGTCACTCGGTCATAAAGTTCTTTTCTCTTTCCTCCAAATAATTCCCCAAGTAAGACTGTCATTCCTACCGGTGAAAAAGTAAAGGTTGTAGCCGATATGGCTGAGGAAGCAGCAATGTCACGCTTCTGTTTCTTTGTAAATATCTTAAAAGGATTAGGGATTATTGAACGATTTCCCTTTCCTTCTGGTGCAAGAAATATATCATTTTCCTTATCTCTCATCTGCTTATTTCTAAGGCTAGGCACGAAAACATTGAATACCTCTGAAATCATTGGCCCTATTGTAATGCCCATAAATATAGATATAAATAAGGTAGTCCCTGTTGCTTCTACTGATAATCTTTGAAATCCCTGTATTAAAAATGCAAAGGGAAACAATGCGATGACTGCACCCCATTTTGCACTGGACATATAGGCTATAAACGCTGCTCCCAATGTAAATATAAGTCCTATATAGGGTTCAATAACATCTCCTAAGGGGGCTAGCACCATTGCCGCAATAATGGATATAGGAACTGCAATAATTGATCCTATTAAAGATCCTGCTGCCATTTTTTTCATTGCAATATGAGGAATACCCATACGTTTTGCTATGGAAGAGTTAAGTACCATTGGAACCGCCATAGTTGATCCAGGTAGCGCCGCCATGGCTGTCGGTATGGTATGGGATATTTGCATGGCAACAATTATACCTATGAACCATGAGAAAAGAACAACAGGATGAAGTCCCAGCAGTACCAATATGAGTGTCAGCGGTGCCATAGTTGCCGTTTCATCTGTTCCAGGAATGATTCCAATTATACTAAACAGTATTCCCCCTACAAAGGCTGCTAAAAAAGCTTGGATTAATAGAATTGGTGTTATGGTCATAGGGCAAACCCTCCATTCTTTTCTCTATATTCCTTCTTATAGTTTGGTGAATCTTCCGGTATAAGTGCTAGGAATCCCCAAAGCTCCAGTTCTTCCATCTCTGCTATGATTTCTGGGCTTACTTTGGACAGTGCTTCTGCTTCCTCTTCTACAGTCATACCGGCAGATTTAAGAATCTCTTCAACATCCCCTTTTTCAAGTCTTTCTTCCACATTTCTTTTGGGCTTAAACATCTTTGCTGATATTGCACCTGAAAGTATACAGCCTGTTATACCGATAAGCAATGAATACCCTTTGGCCAGACTTTCCTCAATATTGGGATTTCCAACAAATATCTTGTTCCCTAAAATATAAAAAGCCATAGTGAGAACAATACCAATGATAACAGCTATAAATAATTCTTTTATAATTACTGTGTCACCCCATACTTCGGTAAATACTGGCTTGTTCTTTTCCTGGTTCATTTTTTAACCTCCACTTTTTTATTTTGAATATTGATTAAAAAGTTCTTGGGCGTATTCCATTCTAACCTTCTTTTCCTTGATCATCTTAGAGACTATCTTGTCGAGAAGTTCCCCTTTAGCCCCTACTGTTGTAGCAAGATTTCTTGCATGTAGTGACATATGACCCCGCTGAATTCCTTCGGTGGCAAGAGCTTTTAGTGCTGCCAAGTTCTGGGCTAAGCCAACTGATGCGATAATCATAGCTAGATCAGAAGCTTTTTCAACACCAAGCATTTTTACAGCTACCTTTGCCTGGGGATGGACCTTGGTTGCCCCTCCAACCAGCCCAACGGCCATTGGAATTTCAATGGTTCCTACAAGGTCACCATTCGCATTCTTTTCCCAAGTAGTAAGAGGAAGGTATCTTCCTGTTATGGATGCATAGGCATGAGCTCCTGATTCTATAGCTCGTGTATCATTACCAGTGGCCAGCACCACGGGAACTATTCCATTCATTATTCCCTTATTATGTGTTGCCGCTCGAAAAGGATCCGCCTCAGCAAAGGCATAGGCTTGTAATATGGAATCTACCGCCTTTTCTCCAAGGATATCTTTCTTAATAATAACTCTTGATCTTGCAAGTCTATGCATTGCTAGATTTGAAAGTATTCTAAGATAAACAGTTCCTTCAGTAATTTCTTCAAGATATGGTGCAATGTATTCTGCCATGGTATTGACAGCATTGGCACCCATAGCGTCCAAAGTATTGACTTTTAGATGTACGATAAGCATCTTTCCTGCTAATGTGTCAATTATTCTTGTTTCTACATCTTCAACTCCACCACCAAATTTTACAAGAACAGGATCCTGCTCATTACATCTCCTAATAATTTCATCCCTATGTTCCTGTATCACAATAGCTGCATAACTGGGATTTGTAAGATTTGTTATCTGAATCTGAGAAATCATTATCGATCCTGTATAGCTTGCAAAGAATCCATTGTTTTCCCTTGCCATCTTTGCTGCATTACTAGTTGCAGCTATTACGGATGGCTCTTCTGTAACCATTGGGACAACATAGTCTTTTCCATTGATAACAAAGTTAATCCCTACTCCCAAGGGTAATGTGAATCTACCGATAACATTTTCTACCATGTGATCTGCGATCTCCTCATTGACAGATGCGGGATCTCTTAACAAATTCTTTTCTTCATCCGTCAGATTTGAAAATTCTCCTACTTCATCTAGTCTTTTTTCCGTGGATAATTTATAGAACCCTGAATAACTGCTCGTTTTCATTCCCTATTTCCCCTCCCATTCTATTTTCATTCTCATCAGTGCAGATGCCATTGACTTTCCAAGACTGTCTAACCTCAGAGATAAGGTTGCTCCACCTCCTAAGGCTTCATACATGACAAAATTCATTCCCTTTAGTGAGTCCACCTCGTATCTAATGACATCTCCTTTTACCATATCTCCAAAATGTTCTTTGACCTTTTCCACGGTAACCTTTTCTTTAAGAAGTTGGTAGTCTTCGGGATTTCTTGCAAAGATACATACATTGCTTATATTTCCTTTATCCCCTGATCTACCATGGACCAATTCATTCAGATAAACCTTTTTCATCTCATTCCACCTCCAGAATATGTGATTCAAGTTTAACTGCATCCCTTGGTATAAAGGTTGGCCATAGTCCTATGACTTCACGAACCTTAGCTCTTCCTCCAAAGAAGCTTGAACCTGGAGGACCGTTTAGCTGCAATGGCGCCACTTCTGGCACTATCTTCTGGGCCTCTTCTTTGCTTTCTGTATGAATAGCTATTCTAAGAATTACCTCGTTGACATTCTTGACATGTTCTTCCCTCATATTAGCTACATCAAGATGAAGTGCATTTAAACCTATATAGTCAATCCTCATATCCTTATATACAAGATTCTTTCTCTTCATCTTCTTCATTAAGATATCCGCTGCATATTTTGCTTTTTCATAGGCATCCGGCCAGGCAAAGGAAAGAAATGTTTCCACCTTGTACCCATCATGATATCCAACACATAGCTTCAACTGATCTGGTCTTTCTTTTCCTTTAATATGGTCAACCCGTACCCTATTCTTTCCGACTTCTTTAAGTGTAACTTCGCTTATATCTACATTGACATCTGGTACAATATAGTTGGCAGGATCATGTACTTCATATAGAATTTGCTCTTTAAGTGTCTGTTCTGTAATTAATCCTCCTGTTGCCTGGGATTTGGTTATGACAATGGAGTCTTTTGTCACTTCAGCAATGGGAAATCCGAGTATGTCCATTTGGGGGACACTTCTCCAATCATAATCAAAGTTACCTCCAGAGGCCTGCCCTCCGCATTCTAGTAGATGTCCCACCATGATTCCTCTGGCAAGATTATCATAATCATCTTTTTCCCATCCAAATGCATATTTCAGTGGTGCCATAAACAGCGCTGAATCCGAGGATCTTCCTGTTATGACTACATCTGCCCCCTTTTCAAGACATTCTTCTATAGGTTCATGTCCGTGGTATACATTAACATTAAGAATCTTATCCTTTATCTCTTCAAGCTTTCTTCCATTATCCGTGTTGATAAAGGGTATTCCCTGTTCCATGAGTTTTGGGAGCTGATCCATAATATCGTCCCCCAAGACATATCCTATCTTATATCCCTTTATTTCCTTTTTCTTCACCACTTTTTCTAAAGCTTCTACTGCTGCTTTGATATTGGTCCCTCCGGCATTGGTAACAACTCTCGTCTTTTTCTTATAGGCTGTTTCTACAATTTGTTCCATGATATTAATAAAATCTCTTGCATAACCGACCTTGGGGTTTTTTAACTTTTGCCTCTGCATTATGGACATTGTTAGTTCAGCAAGGAAATCAAAAGCCAAATAATCAAGCTCTTGTGAATGAACCATTTCAATGGCAGCATCGGGACTATCTCCCCAAAATCCTTGACCTCCTCCAATTTTTACTGTCTTTTCCATTTTGCACCTCCATAAAAGTTTCTTTCACCAATATATTGAGCAAAATATGTGCCAACTTATTACAAAGTGAAAAAGCCATTGATATCGTTTACTTTAGCTGGATTATGACTTCATACCAAAAATTAAAACTGTGCCATAATTGACACAGTTTGTGAATTTTTCGAGTCATTTTTGACACCCAGTGCCACTTTTGACATTATGATGGTTTTCACTCTTCCAGTTTACGATATAGAGTTCTTTTACTTATTCCTAATCTTTCAGTGGTTTTCTGCTTATTTCCATCACATATTTTTAGAGTATCCAGAATAATTTGTTTCTCATACTGCTTCAGTCTTTCCTTTAGGTTCATCTCTGAGATTTCTTGGGATGAAGTTTTCCCATGCATATTAGGATTATCTATTTGCTTATAGTTTCGGATATTTGGTGGAAGGTCTTCCATAGTAATCCTATTTCTACTACATAGAATAACTGAAAACTTCAAGCAATTGATGAGTTCTCGAACGTTTCCTGGCCATTGATAGTCTAGGAAAAGTTCATATACTTCCCTGGATAAAACCAGGTCTTTTGCATATTCTTCGTTGAATTTATTAAGAAAGAAATTTGCAAGAAGGATTACATCATTTCCTCTATCGTGAAGTGCAGGCACAAAAAAGGTGATGGCATTCAATCGGTAGTAAAGATCCTGTCTAAATTGTCTTTTCTCTATCATCTTCTCTAAGGGCTGATTTGTGGCAGCGATTATTCTTACATCCACTTTTATAGATTTCTTTCCGCCTATTGGTTCAATTTCCCCTTCCTGAAGAACTCTTAATAGTTTTGACTGCAATATCAGGGGCATATCTCCTATTTCATCAAGAAAAAGTGTCCCTCCATCTGCCAGTTTGAACTTGCCTACTTTTCCCTTTTTAGATGCTCCAGTAAATGCTCCCTCTTCGTACCCGAAGAGTTCACTTTCTATGAGATTTTCAGGTATTGCAGCACAGTTTACACTGATTAAAGGCTTATCTTTTCTTAGACTATTCTTATGTATTAGCTTAGCAAAGATTTCTTTTCCTACTCCATTCTCTCCCCTAATCAGTACAGATACATCTGTGGGTGCCGCCACCATTGCTTTTGAAATGAGATCTAAATAGTGTCTGTCTTCTCCAATAACATTTAGTTTTCTTAATTCTTGATGGGCTCTATTTTGTCTTGAATATTCATCCGCCACGTTATTTATTCTTGTTACTTCACGATTCAAGTTTTGTATTTCCGTTATGTCATTAAATATAGAGTAAGCTCCGCTTATTTCCCCCTCCTCATAAAAGGGATAAATCTTTACAGAAACATACTTATCTACAGATTTTATTCTCTGATTGTTCCTGAATAGGGGCTTCCCCGTTTTGAGAACATTTATTATACTTGCATCGGCTTCAATCTCCTGTATAAATTTTCCCAACACCTTTGCTCTTGGCACTCCCAGTATTACTGAATACATCTTATTGGCATAAAAAATTCTTCCTGTCTTATCAAGAGCAATTACAGCCTCTTCAATATTATTCAGAATCATAGAAGTATTCCATTTATCATAATTTGATTTGATGAACTTTAGCTGTTCTGTGTTTATCTCTCCAATGATTTCCCCGCTATCCTTTACTATGCCAATACTTTCCTGGGAACAAAGGTTTATCTCCTCTTTGCTTATTTCTTGTATATACATGCCTGAATTCAAGGTCAAATCAAAACTTTTACTTGTCTTCTCCTTCATAATTTCAGAAAGTTTCATTTGTACCTCCTCTATTTGAGTATTCATGATTATAGATTATCCTTAATGATTTAATAATTCAACTACTCTTCTAAAAATCCCTTGTTTTTCATTTTAAGCATTCATTTATTTAATAAGAGCCTACTAAAAGAAAATTCCCTATCCTATAAGATCTCCCTATTTCTACATAGGGAGATCTTATAGGATAGGGACAATAGCAATCCTCACTTTTATTCATTTTTGCTTTTCATTTTTTTCATGGAATTCACTAAAAACCCACCCTTAAATCTTCGTGCCTCATAGGAAATAATAAAGGCTTTGGGTTCATATTCTTCTATAATCTGTATAAGCTCCTCTTCTCTGCTCCTTTTGGTAAGAATATCTAGTCGATACCGTTTACTATCTCGCCCTTCTCCCTCATATACCGTCACACCAAAACCTTCATTTCTTAGATAGTTAATCAATTCCATATTTTTTTCCATTAAATTTACCATAAGATTGTTATATCCAATGGCAAGCTTATTTTCAATGGCTCCTCCGATCATCATCCCTATACCAAACCCTAGAGCATAGACAATTAGTGCCACTGTTTCTTGTTCCCCATTAAACACAAGGGATAAGCCAAATACATAGATTAATGACTCTATGAAGCCAAAAGCAGCGGCAATCAAGGTCATGTTTTTTACAAGAAATATTGTTCGCAAGGTCAAGATAGGCACATAGACCAATTGTAACAATAAAATCAAAAGGATATTTTGCATGCAAGCACCCCTCTATTCTGATGATTTACCTTTAATGATATCATAGTTTTCCTCCAAAGATCCACACACCTATGACAATCCTTCTCTATAGCCTAGTGTCTTAAGTAGTTCATAGAACAGGAGGTACCGAAGTCATAGGATGCTCTCCTATGGTGAAATAGGTCATGGGTTTTACTTCTGCTTTAGAGGCGCATATTTTTCCATAATTTTTTCTGCTATTTTAAATCCATCAACTGCAGAGGACATTATTCCACCAGCATATCCTGCTCCTTCTCCCACAGGGTAGATACCCCCTATATTGGATAGATAATCTTCATCTCGATTTATTCTAATGGGCGAAGAACTTCTCGTTTCAACCCCTGTTAAAATACTATCTGGCATGGCAAAGCCTTTGATTTTTGTATTAAAATGCATGATGGCTTCTTTAAGTGTTTCTATCACATAATCAGGTAAGCAATCTTTTAGCTGGGCAAAAGTAACCCCTGGTTTATAGGTAGGCTGCACACTCCCCCATTTATTGCTAGGTCGATTGGCAAGAAAATCCCCCGTCAACTGAGCTGGAGCTCGATAATTTTCTCCACCAATCTTAAAAGCTAGGCCTTCCCACTTCCTCTGAAAATCAATACCTGCCAAAGGATGATCACTTTGAAAATCTGATGGTTTAACCCCTACTAGCAGCGCTGAATTGGCATTTGCCCCATCCCTTTTATATTCACTCATACCATTAGTTACAATGCCTCTTTCCTCTGAGGCAGCAGCCACTACATATCCTCCCGGACACATACAAAATGTATAGGCTGACCTTCCATTTTTTTTGGAATGATAGGAAAGTTTATAATCAGCAGCTCCCAATCCCGGATGCTTGGCAAATTCACCGTATTGTGCTTTATCCAGCATATCTTGAGGGTGCTCAATGCGAACACCTATGGAAAAAGGTTTCTGGGTCATAACCATACCTTTATTATGCAGCATCTCAAAAGTGTCCCGCGCACTATGACCAATTGCTAGCAAAACCACCTGACAGGAGAGCTTTTCATTATCATTAATGATGAGGGCATCTATATTCCCATCTTTTATAATAAGATCGGTTACTTTAGCTGTAAATCTCACCTCTCCACCATGGGCAATAATTTCTTCCCTTATGTTTTTAACTACACTTTTAAGTATATCGGTTCCTATATGAGGTTTACTCTCATATAATATTTTTTCTGGGGCCCCCATCTCTATAAATTCCTCTAATATCATACGACATCTTTTATCGTTGATTTGTGTCGTGAGCTTTCCGTCGGAAAATGTCCCTGCACCCCCTTCACCAAATTGTACATTGCTTTCAATGTCCAATTGATGTTGCTTCCAGAATTTATTGATCTTAGAGGTTCTGTTGTCCACATCTTCTCCTCTTTCAAGAATGATGGGGTTATAACCCTTCTTCGCCAGGATTAATCCAGCAAAAAGACCCGCTGGGCCCAAACCTATTACTACAGGCCTGTGGGTCATATCCTCTGTTCCTAATCCCCCCCATTTATAGGACAAATCTGGAGTTTGTGTGATTTCTTTAGAGCCGTATTTCCTAAGTATAGATTCTTCATAATGAAGATTAACATCAACTGTGTATACGAAAATAATTTTATTTTTTTTTCGAGCATCAATAGATTTCTTAAATATTTTAAAACTACCTAATTCTTTTTTACTAATTTTTAATTTCGAGAGGATTATGCTTTCTAAGGCTTGCTTTTCTGTATCAGAATTTACAACTTTATCCAATCCCATCTTCACGTTTGAAATCCGAATCATCAAATCATCTCCTATTATTCATTGAAAACTATAGTGCAGCCCCTTGTCCGGCTGTAAATCCCGATGACCAAGCCCACTGGAGATTAAAACCCCCACACATACCATCGATATCCATGATCTCACCAGCAAAAAAGATTCCTTGCACCAACTTGGATTCCATGGTATTTTGATTAATTTCTTTGGTATCCACACCGCCTGCGGTTACCTGTGCACTGGTCCAACTTTTTGTTCCTGTAATCTTAAATCGCCAATCACTTAGAATGTCGATGATTCTTTCTTTTTCTTTATTGGACAAATTGGCTACGGGGCGCTTTATGTCTTCAATATTAGCTTCCTGTAATACTATGGGTATTAGTTTTTTATTTATTAGCCCCACAAGGCTAAAGTCAATGGACTTTTTGGCTCCTACTTGAAATCGCTTGGTCATAAGCTTCCTTAGCTCATCTTTTGACATGGTATCCATGATGACTACCTTCAAATAGGCTTCTTTGCCTTTATTTAATAGCTCTCCTGCTTTTCTACTTAACTGCAATATAGGTGGACCGGATATTCCATAATTGGTAAAGAGGATATCTCCCCTATCTTTCATAAGGGATTTATTTTTGTGAATGAGCTCTGCTGTCCCTATAAATTTAACCCCAGTAATTCGCTTGAAAAATGAACCCTCCAACATTAATTGCACAAGGGCAGGAAAAACATCCCTAATAGTATGTCCAAACTTCCTTGCTAAATCATACCCCTTACCGTCAGAACCACTAGAGGGCATGGCTTTGCCCCCTGTAGTTATGATCACCCTATCGCCGGAATGTTTTATGCCATTTTCCAATCTAATGATAAATTTATCTTTTTTCTTAGTGATATCTTCTACATTAGCATCACAAATAATACTAACTCCCAGCCCGTTTAATTCATATAAAAGAACATCAAGGATACTAGAAGCCTGATCAGACCTAGGAAAAACCTTGCCCAGTCCCTCTACTTTATGGGAAATTCCTAATTTTTCAAAAAAATGAATGGTGTCATCTATTGTAAAGTTTGATAATGCACTATAGGAGAATTTTGGATTATTGCCATTATAACAAGTGATATTGGTATTTATATTGGTGAAATTACATCGGCCATTTCCTGTAGCTAGTATTTTTTTACCTACCCGTGGATTTTTCTCTAATATTGTGACGTCAGCACCTAGTCTTTTTGCAGAAATAGCAGCCATCATGCCCGCTGCTCCTCCCCCTACCACTATAACGCGCTTATTTTTCTTCATTTCTATCCCTCAATATCTATATAGTCTAATTACATTAATTGGTTGTACTGGTTACATTATTAATAGTGTACCACAAAAATCATTAAAGTAGCATCCTCCTACCAGTTGGGCATTCAAATATCTTTTTACTAAGCAATTCCACCCTTTTATGTTTTGATAACTTCATCAGAATTATCCTCACAGCAGATGCTTTTGTTGCCCAAGTAAAAAATTGATCACCTGAATATCAGGTGATCAACTTTTTATAGTGATATGGGCTAAGGTACCTGCCCTCTTGTCTCCTATTTCTACCTCTTTATTTGAATTTGCTATAGGAATGGCAATCATGGTCACAATTAATTCTGTAAAAACAAATGCCAACCATATGCCAGTCATTTCCCATAATCTACTTAACAAAAGAACTGAGGGAACAATAACCACACATCCCCTTAAAATAGAAATAATAAATGCATTTCTTGCCTGCTCTATAGCACTTAAATAGGTACTTATAATAATATTAATCCCTGCAAAGAAGAAGCCTATAAAGTAAATCCTAAGTCCTGTTTTTGTAAGTTGTGCAATCTTTAAGTTTTGTTCACTATTAAAAATTCTGATAATACCATCAGAAGTAAAAAAGACACCGAAATATATGGCTACGGCTATTACCAATGAGGTAACTAGGGCAAACTTAATTATTTTTTCCAATACGGTATTATTGCTCATTCCATAAGCTTTGCTAATTAGGGGCTGAATACCCTGGGCAATTCCCGTAAATATTGAAATTCCTACAAGGGCTATATTGGCAATAATGCCATAGGAGGCAACCCCTAAATTGCCCTCTAAATTTAAAATAACTAGGTTAAAGGTGATAAGAACAACAGCAGAGGAAACCTCAGTAATAAAGGAAGATAATCCTAGGCTGAAAATGTCCCAAATGGAAGACCAATATACTTTACTTCGGACAAATTTAAAGTTATTCTCACCCTTTATAAAATGAATACTCAATACACTTATGCTAATAATGGGTGCAAGTCCCGTTGCAAAGGCAGCACCAAACATGCCCATTTTAAGAGGAAACATAAAGATATAGTCCAAGATAATATTGGAAAAGCTCCCCACTAACATGGCAATCATAGGTAGATTGGGATTATGGTCATTGCGTACAAAAGCAAGTACGACATTATTGATAATAAAAAATGGTGCAAAGCATAACATGGTGGTTAAATAGGTTTTTGTCAGAGGTAAGGTAGTTGCATCTGCCCCTAAAACTACCGCTAAAAATTTTGGGCCAATGATACCAATGAGGACAAATAGCATTCCTATAAGAAGACCTAATCCCATACAATGGCTAAAGATGCTATTGGCTCTTTGGTCTTGATGTTGAGACTTTACTATGCTATATCTTGTAGCTCCCCCAATTCCAATCATTAGTCCTATACCATGCATTACACTGTAAACGGGAATAGAAAAATTAAGCGCTGCAATACCTGTTGCTCCCAATGCCTTTGATATAAAAAAGGTATCCGCTAGAATATAACAAGAAAGTCCTATCATTCCAAGAACATTCAAACTTACATATTTTGTAAAATTTTTCAAAATAGATTTTTCCATGATAAAATACCTCCTTTAAAACAAAAAGCGCCCCGCAACATTCCTTCTAAGACCTAACGGAATGTTCCAGAACACCTTAAGATCTTTACTCGGTAGCAAAGATTCGGCTGTTTTATAAAACAAATATAATCATAATATAGTTTTAGAGAAGTGTCAATACTGCTTCATCGAGTTTATTTTTATCAAATTGCAAAATGTCCCTCACTTCTTTAAGCGGTGGGAGTATGTCACTCGTTTATCCCTCGAAGGATTCTACTTTATCTACACTTTCCATAAAATCTAAATACTCTTTTTTGGTCATTGCAGGTTTAAAGTTATCCAATATATTCTTTGCAGTAGATGCATCCTTGTATAATAAATCTACAATCGTTAAGGCCATGGCCTTAGCGGGTAGTACATAGGCTAAATCTTCATCGATAACTTGGAAATCTCTTGTATGAAGATTTCCCTTTACTCCCCCTATCATAGGGTGAATAGTTGGCATTAAATGAGATACATCTCCTAGATCAAAGGATCCTGTAAAATCTCCACCCTTTATTATTTTCTCTTCAGGCATCCCCATGAAAAGTAAGTTATTTTTGAACAATTCATTAAACTCTGGATAATTTAAGACTGGAAGATATCCTGGAATGTTTGTAATTTCAACCTTAGCTCCTACTGCCATAGCACCTGCTTTTAAAGCTCTGTCTACCTTATTATTTGAATCAATCATTCCTTCTATTGTCCTTGCCCTAACATAGGATTCCATTTGTACATCATCAGGAACGGAGTTTACTATATTTCCACCCTTGGTAATGATCGGATGAACCCTTACTCTATCCGAATCCTTAAAGGTCTCCCTTTGGGCGTGAATATTATTCATAGCCAGCATTGCTGCGTTTAAAGCATTGATTCCCTCTTCTGGTGCAGATCCTGCATGGGATTCTTTGCCTATGAATCTAACTTTTTTACCTATAAAACCATTACTTACCGGTCCTACTAATGCATCTTTCTCTCCCATATCTGAAGAGTGAAACATCATTGCCATGTCTACATCATCGAAATAACCCTTTTTGATTAGCTCTTGCTTCCCACCAAAATAGGTAATCTTACCTTCTTCTCTTAACTTCGCCCTATATTCTAATTCAACAAACTCCTCTGAAGGAGTTGCGATTATCGAAACATTTCCTGCTAATTCCTGTAGTATTCCGCTTTTCGCTAGGCCTAAAGCGGCTCCCAACATTCCAGCTACTTGATGATTATGTCCACATGCATGTACTGCTCCTGTTTCCACTGCATCCTTGTGTGTAGCACATGAAATTGCATCTAGCTCTCCCAATATCGCTATATTTGGCCCTGGTTTCCCCCCCTTCATCACTGTCTTGCATCCTGTAACCGCTATATTTTCTTCTACTTCTAACCCAAGATCCTTTAGGAATTTAACCGTTGCCTTGGTTGATTGAAATTCTTTATAACCATACTCTGGTGTAGAGTAAATCTCTCTACTTGTCTTTATGATAAGATCTTTATTCTCCTCTATTGCTTTAATAATCTTTTCTTTTAATTCCTTACTATTCACAAAAACTCCTCCTCTTTTAAAAATAGTGTAGTAAACCTTTGATCATCTAGCCAAAAATCTTCATGAAGAAATCTCCCAATAAACTCGAAACTAAGAATGTACCTGCCATTACAACTATGGATATAATTATAGCTTTCAATCCAAGTTGTCTGAATTTCCCCCAATCTTTACCTACTAAGACCCCTGCATAGGCTAAAATGGGGGTTACCACTGACATCAAAGAAACATTTCCCACATGAAATATAACTTGCTCAGAAACAGGTGAAATTGGTGATGAAAGGAATATAGCAATCAATGATACCCACAATACTGCTGTAATCTTCTTTATAGGAACAATATAGGACAATACATAACCCGCTAGGGATATCGCTACTAAAATCAACAATCCTGGCAATGATTTAATGATCCCTGTATCATAACCTACTCGATTACATACAATAGAAAATAGCATGCTCAGCAGTAATGCACCGACTATATTGCTGAAATCTTCTCTAAGTTTCTCCATTTCTATTCACCTCTTCTTTTCATTATTCTTGATAGTTTATCATATAGGAATTCAGTTAAAGGCAATCCTAAGAATACTCCTAAAGGAAGTGCAATGACACTTGAAATTAAGTTGCTCAGTCCAGCAAATGCAGTCATCTGAGCTTCTAGTTCTGGATACATCTCTATAAGTGAACCTAAACCTGCCGTCATCATTGATGCACTTCCAGCTCCTACCCCCATAGATGCACCTAGTGGGCTAACAATTCCAGTAGCAATAGATATGGATGCCAAGACACTCATTACAATTGGTCCAAGTAATGTACCAACGATATATACGGCCATAACCCCTCTAAATTCCGCTGACTCTCCACCATAGGTATCCTGTATTAACCCCACATTAGCTTCTCTACTTAGGGAATGACTCATGCCTACAGCTTCACGTTTCATTCCTATAAGAAGAGCTAAGGGTAAGGCCAATAGTATTGTCCCTAAGTTCCCAAAGTTTTGTAGGACTAAAGCCAGTCCTGCCTGCTTGATTTCTTCCATAGAAGAACCACTGGTAACTCCTAATTTTGCTATTAATAATGCTAACCCTACACCCATCATATAGTTAGCGGTTGAGGCATTTTTTTCCGTAACTAATTTAAGAGGTTTTATCATATATATAGCAAAAACAATAAGCATTGACCAAATCAATGGGGATAAGACGATTGTTATATCCCCTACAAGGATATTTTTGGGTCCGATCAATTCAGCTATTATACTTACAACTAGGGCAACTAAATGCAATTTGTAATCTTTTAAAACACTTAACTTTTTCTCCAAAATCTTCTCCTCCTAAGTAAAATTGGTTTTCACAGAAAGGCGGCTATGGTCCCTTCAGTGAAATAGAAAAGCTTGATCCCTTGCTAATAAAACCAACTTTTCTATTTGTAAATAAATTAAACCCGTTCGTTCTATAATTAAAAATCATTAAAATAACAGAAAATAATGCTTATTGCCAACGATATATTGATTCTCCCCTTTCTCTTAGATAGGTTCACCCCTTTCTTTCAACCTATTTCATATTATAGACATGTCTTTTGGTTGTCTTTAATTAGCTGCAGTCTTATTATATGAAAAGGATTAAAATCTGTCAACGATAACTTGTTTAATAAAAAACAAAAAAGATTCCTTAAAAAGGAATCTTAATGAAAATACATATGTTAATGTAATCCAAAATCTATTTTAATAATTTGCTTAGGCCTACCTACAGGATTATTTGTTTCTAGGCCCACTACTTCTCCACAATCATTATCGATTATTTTTTTGATAATTCTATTGGCGGTCCTCGTGCTTACATTGAGATGCTTCCCTAATTCTTCGCTAGTAAATGTATCTTTAGCATGTTTTTTCTTTAGGGCTTGAATTTTTTTTATATATAAGGGATTTAAATCTATTAACTTTGCCATCTCTTCTATCTCTGAAGGATCCATTACAAAATCATAGCTCAGTTCCCTTTCTAGTAATAATGGCCCTTCCACTTTCTTGCCATCTATTTTAAAAATACAACTTTCTTCTTCCTTTAGGGCAATTTCTAGGGCTTTTCTAGCATTTATCTCACTTTCGTGTGCCGTTCTACCTAGTCCTATCCCTACATGTACGATGATATTTTTCTTCTCTAAATAATCTAGGGTTTTCTTGAGGATGTCTAGATTTTGAATGTTTTCAATAGCTCCTCTATTGGAGAATATGATATATTGATTCCATTGTTGGCTGAAAATACTTCCCTGGACTTCCTTGAGATATCCCACTAGACTATTTTGCAATATAGAATTGGTTTCTAATATCTTATATTGGGACATATCTTGTTGGCTTCTTATATTTAAAAGTTGTACAGCTATAGTGGATTCTTTCACTTCAACGGCCTTTATTTTATAGCATAAGTCACTAATGGTATTTTTTATAGAACTTTTTGTAGAGTATAATCTTACTATAGGATAGCCTCTCTTGTGCATTTCCTCATATACCCATCCCAAGCCTATAATAGAGACATCTACTTTTTTACTTTCCTGCATATTGATATGAAAGTCTACATACTTTTGTTCAGGATAGAGAGGATGATATTCCATCGAATGGATTTCCATATCCTTTAAGTGTAACTCTTCAAGAGCATCCTCCACCTCTGAGGCCTCTACAGTATCTATGGAAAAGGATTTACAATCTGGAAATTTTTCCTTTAGAGCCCAAAGAGATTTCATAATACTAGAGGCCAAAAATGGAATATATACATAAGGAAGGGAAGGATCGAGTTTTGCTATTATCTTAGAGTATACCCCTACCCCTGTAAATATTAATCCTTGACATTCTCCCTCAGCATATCGAACCTTTAAATAAGCTTCTTCTATTTTACTTACATCATATATTCTAGGAGTTAATTGGGGAAAATTTTTCTCCATAATTTCAGCTATTTTTTGTCCAGAATCTGGAGGACCTATTATTCCTATGTTCATAATTCTCTCCTCTCCACTACAAAAATACTTTCAACTCCGTCTTTTATTTCTATATGTTTATTTATTTTATCATTATTTATTATTCGGAGCAAAAATAAATAATAACATGCTACAAAATCAGTATGTAGACCACCATCCATATGAATATACTCAATACAATATTTTATTTGACAAAATATTCTGGCTATGTTATCATAGCTCTTAATAAAAATTCCATAAAAATCCTCATCCTTTTTGTGGGTGGGGTAGAGGCGCGGTTGCTAATAGTATCTATATCGAGGTCGGAAACCTATGACATATAGAGAAAGGAGTCGCCGCCGAAGCATTAGATCCCAAAATCTGATGCTGGGTCTGCATTCAATAGATGCAGGACTGTCATCATTGTATTTGCCCGATACTTTGATGTTGTGCTATCTCACACTGGGTCGGAAAGGAGAGGAATGTCTTTGCCTTGCTCTATGCAAAATCGCACCTGACATCCTTGTTAGGTGTTTTTTTATTACTTAAATTTAGAATTTTATGAAAGGGGATAGACCAAATGAGTATCGCGAACAGAGTAGATCCATTCACCAACACAAATCAATCCGCTAAAGCATCACATTCTAGAGATTCTAGTTTTAAAAAAGAAATTAGTCTATTTGGCGGAGTTAGTATTCTAGGTGGAATAATGGTAGGATCAGGAATATTCTACTTAGGTTCCTATGTATTAGTAAGAACCCGTATGAGCTTAGGATTAGCATTACTAAGCTGGATTATTGGAGGAATAGTTTCTTTATTAGGAGGCATTTGCTATGCAGAACTAGGGGCCTCCGATCCTAGTGCCGGTGGACTTACCGTATATTTAAGCAAAGCATATTCACCTATAATTGGCTTTCTAGGTGGATTTAACAGCTGGCTAATAGGTGGTCCTGGTTCTATTGCCGCTTTAGCCATTGCTCTTCCTAGTGCCTTAACTGGCCTTATCCCTATGGGAGAGTGGACTATTAAAATTATTGCTATAGGTTTGATTATAGGATTGACTATTGTCAATTATTATGGCGTTAAATTTGGTTCTAAACTACAAAACCTATCTATGATCGCAAAGCTTATACCTATAGGCATCATCATGGTTTTAGGACTTTTGTTGGGTAGGGTATCTCCCGATTTAAGCTTTACTCCAAAGACTGGTTCTACAAGCTTTGGCGGCATTATAAGTATGATCGCCTTTGCAGTAGTTGCAAGTTTATGGGCTTACGAAGGATGGACTAATTTAAACACTGTAGCTGAGGAAGTAAAAAATCCCAAGAGAAATCTACCCCTCGCTATTATTATTTCTATAGTTTCTATAACCGCATTATATACATTATTTAACTATTCTATATATAGAGTTCTCCCCTTTGCTGAAATTGAAAGCTTAATCGCAAACAATGAATACTACTTAGGAACTTATGCAGCGGAAAGATTATTAGGTAGATCCGGTAGTACACTAGTGATAATAGGAATGGTGATTGCTATGTTTGGATCTTTAAATGGCTGCATCCTAGCTTTCCCAAGAATGTATTATGCAATGAGCCAAGAAGGTCATTTCTTTGACAGCTTTAAAAAATTACATCCTGTACATAAAGTGCCTTATGCTCCATTAATTGTTCAATGCATACTCTCTATCGCCTTGGTTCTATTAAGAAATTTAGATCAGTTAACTTCTTTAGTTGTATTTTCCGGCATGTTATTTAATACTTTGGGAGTATATGCTGTTATGATTTATAGAAAAAAATTCCCAGGGGCAGAAAGACCTTATAAAGTAATTGGATATCCTATTACTGTTATTTTAACAACCCTAATATTTATAGGATTAATGATGAATACCTTTATGGAAGACCCACAAACTTCACTTATTGGATTATCTGTTCCTGCCATTGGTTCATTGTTTTATATTTATTTTGGGAAAAGAAATAAAGCTAGACAAATCTTATAGGAGATGATTTTATGAAAACTATTTTACAAAATGCTAAAATTTATATTGAGAAAAATAACTTCCAAGAGGCAATTTTTATTGAAGATGGTATTATTAAACAAGTGGGTAGTAATGAAGAAATCTTGCAAAATAAAGCGGATCATATTATAGACCTTCAAGGTAAAACAGTCTTGCCGGGCTTTAATGATAGTCATTTACACATTACCACGGTGGGCGACGCTATGACTTCCTGTAATCTAACATCTGCTCGATCAATAGATGGAATTATCCAGCTGGGTAAAAATTTCATAGCCCAAAACCCAGAAATAACAGTTTTAAATGGAAGGGGATGGAATCAAGACTATTTCACTTCTGGTGAAAAACGTCTATTAAATAAATTTGATTTAGATAAAATATCTACAGAAATTCCCATTGTATTTAATCGAGTATGTGGTCACGTTTCAGTTGGAAATAGTAAGGCCTTAGAAATCGTAGGCGTAGACGAAAAGACGACTGTAGACGGTGGTACTATTGAACTTGGAAGTGATGGAAAGCCAAATGGTATATTTAACGAAAATGCTATTGGCCTAATCCAATCCCTTCTTTCTGAAAAAAATGATAATGATAGGGAGGAAGAGTTTTTAAAAGCTGCTCACTATGCTTTAAGTGTTGGAATAACCTCTGTACAATCATGTGACATAATGAATAGCCACTTTGAAACTATGTTTAGAATCATTCATAATATTTATGATAACAAAAAAACCAAATTAAGATACAGTCACCAATTTAATTTTCAAGATATAAATGATTTCAAAGCTTACTTACAAACAGAACACAAAACAGGACAATATGATGAGAAATTCTTGTCTAAAGGTGCATTAAAGTTATTTAAAGACGGTTCTTTAGGAGCTAGAACTGCTCTAATGCTAGATGACTACAAAGATGCCTCTGGCGTTAAAGGTGTGGCAGCCCTAAGTGATGAGCAATTACAGGAGTTATGTGATCTAGCAACAGAAAATGGAATAAGAGTAGTCACACACGCTATTGGAGATGGCGCTATAGAAAGCGTTATAAATGCCTATGAGAAGACCATGAACAATGGCCTTAATCCCCTTCGCCACGGAATTGTCCACTGTCAAATTACTAGAAGGGATCAATTACAGAGAATTGCTAAATTAAATATTCCTATTATGTTCCAACCTATTTTCTTAGACTATGATATTCAAATTGTTGAAGATCGGGTTGGAAAAGATTTAGCTCGTACTTCTTATGCCTGTAATACTTTGCATAAATTAGGAGCACCACTAAGTTTTGGAACAGATTCTCCCGTAGAGGATTGTAACCCCTTCCCTAATATTTATTGTGCGGTAACAAGACAAAGAATAGATGGAACCCCTACAGATGGCTTCCTTCCCAATGAGAAAATGGAGCTTGAAGATGTTATCGATATTTATACAATGGGTAGCGCCTTTAATGAGTTTAAAGAGGAGTTTAAAGGAAGATTAAAACCAGGCTATGTGGCTGACTTAATTGTATTGGATACAGACATATTTACTGTGGAAGCGTCTAAGATAAAAAACATTAAAGTTGAGAAAACTATGATAGATGGAGAATTTGTCTATCATAGAGATCCTGCAAGAGTATAAAATAAGGGGGGAATAATAAAAGATTTTATTATTCCCCCCTTATTTTATACTCTTCACAATTTTGTTATGTGCTCAAGCCCTATCCCAATCAAAAGACTTACAATTATCCCTTTATTTTAGGTACTGTCATCTTCTCAATCCTCCTACAATACAAATCTATATTAGGTACTTAAATACTATAATTAAATTTTATTTAGAGACCTGATGCCTTCTATTTGCATATCCATCTAAGCATTGTTACCTATCTGCTCTTAATTGAGACTTAATTTTTTATGAATATTTAAGTAGTTGTTGTAGAATTACCGAAATTTTATATTTTTTTAAAAAATACTTGTTTATGACGTTACGTAATATACTATACTATAGTTGGAGGTGGTGGAAATGATTTCCTCAAAGAAAAAAGATTTGTTTACCGTAGGTGAACTTGCAAAAGCAATGGATATTACAGTGCGTACCCTGCAATATTATGATAAAGAAGGATTGTTAAAGCCTTCTTCTACCAGTGAAGGTGGTCGAAGGCTCTATTCTAAAAAAGATATTGTAAAGCTACACCAGATTCTTTCCTTTAAATATCTTGGTTTTTCTTTGAAGGAGATTAAAAATATGCTTTTTAAATTGGATAGCCCCGAAGAGGTGGCAAATATCTTAGAAAGACAAGGGGAATTGGTGCAACAGCAAATTCATTCATTGGAGTCTGCATTAAAATCAATCAAAGCTTTGCATAATGAGGTTTTAAAAATTGAGCAGGTTGATTTTGATAAATATGCTGATATTGTAATGCTGTTAAAATCAGGGAATAAGAAATACTGGGTGTGGAAACTATTTGACGACACCATTTCAAACCATATCAAGGAGCACTTCACCACTCAACCAGAATTAGGTTTGGAAATTGCAGACTCTTATCAACATATTTTAGATAAAGGGGTGAAGCTCAAAAGAGAAAATGAGCCACCCAACAGTGCAAAAAGTATTGCACTTGCCAGTGAATGGTGGGATATGATTATGAAGTTTACCGGTGGGGATATGAGCCTTATCCCAAAACTCATGGAGTTCAATAACGACAAGACCCATTGGGATAAGGAAATGGCAGCAAAACAGCAAGAGATAGATGATTATATTGAACAGGCATTGTCTTACTACTTCGCTCAACAAGATATTTCCACACCAGAAATGGAGGAGTAAAATGAAAGCGATCACTGTAAAAAATCTTCAAAAAAGCTATGGTACAAATACCGTACTCAAGGGCATATCTTTTTCAGTCAATCAAGGAGAGAGCTTTGCTTTACTTGGCGTAAACGGGGCAGGAAAAACAACAACACTTGAAATATTGGAAGGCATACGGTGCTACGATGAAGGAGAAATACAAATAAAGGGAAAGATAGGTGTTCAGCTTCAATCCTCCTCATTACAAGGAAATATCAAGGTTATAGAAGCTATTCGACTTTTTTCAAAGTGGAATGGCTGTAAGGTGGATGCCGAATATTTAAACAGACTGGGTATTGACCAACTAAAAAACAAACAATACAAAGAGTTGTCAACGGGACAAAAACGTCGATTGCACCTAGCCCTTTCTATGATTGGAAATCCTGATATTCTTTTCCTTGATGAGCCAACAGCGGGACTTGATGTAGAGGCTAGAGTCCAACTCCATGAAGAAATAAACTGTCTAAAAGACCAGGGCAAAACCATTTTACTGGCAAGTCATGATATGACGGAAGTAGAGCAACTCTGTGATGGTATTGCCATACTCAAGGATGGCGAAATTGCCTTTATTGGCACAACCCAGGAGTTGATTTTAAGCAAACACAGAATAAATCTACTACAGGTTAGTTTTTCATCAGATATTGTGATTGAAAAACTCAATAGTTGTACTTATATGGGGACACAAGAAAATTACTCCTTATTTAAAACAGAAAATCTTGCCGATTGTTTAGTGGAGATTTCACAGCTTGCCATCGCTCAATCGGTATCCATTTTAGATATTAAAACACAACAGGATAATCTAGAAAAACGGTTTATGGATATTGCAAGGAGGGTTAAAGAATGAATGCTTTTTTATATCATGCAATGCTTCAGTGGAAGCTGGATTTCAGGAACAAAGACATTGTAGTCACATACTATCTTGTCCCCCTATTATTCTTCTTTTTCATGGGAAATATTTTTACATCAATCATACCAGATGCCCATAAAACCCTAATACAATCCATGACTGTATTTGGAGTAACAATGGGGGCAATGATTGGCACCCCCCATCCCCTTGTTGAGATTTATGCCAGCGATATTAAAAAATCCTATAGGGTGGGCGGTATTCCTCTTTGGGTCGCTACAGTAAGCAATTATATCTCCGCTTTTATTCACCTAATGATGATGAGCATGGTTATATATCTTACAGCACCCCTCGTATTTCAAGCTGAATTGCCCCAAAATACTTTATTATATTTCGGCTTTTTATCCCTGTTTATCTCCGCAAGTCTTTGTATCGGCACATTACTGGGACTTTTTATAAAAAATGCATCAAAGCTTACTATGTTTTCTCAATTGGTATTCTTACCATCGGTTATGCTGTCGGGAATTATGTTCCCTAGCGATATGCTTCCTAAGGCAATGCAATACATTGGTATGATTTTTCCTGCCTCATGGGGATATGAACTCTTAGTTACGGAAAAAATAAATCTACAAATTGTTGTTTTATTATTTATAACAATACTGACTTCAATGGCCATCGCCATAGCCAAAATAAAATCATTAAAACATAGCCACTAATTCATTATGATTCTTTACCACCAAGTTCTTCTCTATGGTACACATAGGGAAAGGAGCCATTAATCAATAATGACTCCTTTCCCTATAAAATTAGTTCCTATTCTCCAACTGACAATTCTTTTATCCTTTTCTTTTTTGATACGTACTTTCATGATCATCCTCTACTTTGTGTTATCAATCTTTCCTGCATATAATAAGAAAAATACGTCGTAAGCATGCCCCTATCCATTAATCTCAGCCGCTGGGGGAGTTAAATTCCGATTTGCTCATGTTTGAGCCCAAGAGTTTGTAAATTCGCTATATAGGTAGCGTCAAAAACTCGCTACGCTCAGACACTTGACTTAAAGCCCCTATATAGCTTCATTAACAAACTCTAAGTCTCTTCACAAAGCAAAATCTCCATTTAACTCCCCCAGCTGACACATAAATAGTGCGTCGTAAAAAGTGACTGTCATGCTGAAGGAAACAAAGCATCTTATGTTTGTCTTTTGGGTCTAAGATCCTTCGTTAACGTTCAGGATGACAAGCCTTTTTATAACGCACTGTTTGCAGGTCAGCTGGATTAGTTAAATGGAGACTTGACGTAGTGTAAGGGTTTAGAGTTTGTTAATGTAGCTGGAAGCGTTTTAAGTCAAGTGTTTGAGCAAAGCGAGTTTTTGACGCTGCTGAAAGCAAATTTTACAAACTCTTACCCCAAACGTAGCAAGTCGGAATTTAACTAATCCAGCTGTTCCTATCATAAAAAGAAGGGCAGTCCACGACATATTTTTCTCCTGATATATCATCCTTTCTAATCCAAAATAAAACCATCGTAAGCAATCCTTTTTCCTGCAACTGTTTTAAAATTATCTTCTATACATTTTTTTATTTTCTGCTGATCCTTTTGTTTATCCATAGCCGTCAAGTTTTCAAGCAAATCTGCTTCCCATTGTATTTGAAAATCAAGACCATCAATTTTAGAAGGAGTATGATGGTTGCCAATAATATAACATATTCGATCTATGTTTTTATGATACCCCACCTTATGAAGTATCTCCCGTGCCACTTTAGGGCCTGCTTTCTCCTGATAAACACCATCAATTGAGCCATACTTTTTTTGTGCTTCAACCGCACCAATATCATGGAGTATAGCAACAATACGAATTAATTCTTTTTCTTCCTCTGGGATATTTTCCTCTTTCATTATATCTTCTGCATTTTGCAAAACCTTGAGAGTATGCTCTATGCCAAAGGGAATTTCTTTAAAAACCTCTTTCATTTCCTCAATAATTTTCTCTTTGAACATGAATTACCTCCTCTATTTCTACTATATTGAATTTAAACTCAGGATGCATTTTAACCCTTATTTTCCTGGATTGAACAAATTCTTTTACTTTTACTAAAAAGTCCTCTTCCGGTCAAAGGTTTTATGCTTCAATTTGGCTTTTTCTTTTATGACCTTACGCCCACTCTTCATCCCGCCTACATCTTTGAACATTTCATTTAGTTTTTGATTTTCAATTTGTCTGGAATTCAGGCCCTCATACTTCATTTCTTTTTTTAGTTTTAAATAGCTTTCAAATCTGTCCTTTGACAACAAACCAGAACTCATAGCCTCTTGTACTGCACAGTTTGGCTCATTAGTATGGCTACAATCGCTAAATTTGCATTTCCTTGATAATTCATCAATATCAGCAAAGGCTTTTGATAAATCCGCATTTTCAATTGCAACCTCTCTCATTCCAGGCGTATCAATAACGACGCCGTTATCTGGAAGAATAAACATCTCCCGTCTAGTGGTAGTATGCTTGCCCTTGTCATCCTTTCTTATTTCATTTGTTTCAATAATATGTTCTCCCATGAGCCTATTGATCAAGGTAGATTTTCCAACACCTGAGGAACCTATAAATGCAATGGTTTTCCCTCTGCCAATATAGCTTTTAATAGGAGAATAATCCTCCTCATTCATACTTGAGGTGACAATAACCTCTACTCCCATAGCAATGGTATCCAACTCTATCAATTTCTCAGAGAGATTATTACATAAATCAGATTTAGTAAGTACTATAACAGGATTTGCCCCGCTGTTCCACGCAATCCCTAGGTAACGCTCCATTCTACGGATATTAAAATCATGGTTAAGGGACATACAGATAAAAACCGTATCAATATTGGAGGCGACAACTTGTTCATCATTAGATGTCCCCGCCGCTTTTCTGACAAAAACACTTTTTCTTGTAAGAACATGATGAATAATCGCATTTCCCCCTCTATCGTCATTTCGGTCAATCATGACGAAATCACCTACTCCAGGATAATCCGATACTGTTTTGACATCAAAGCGAAACTTCCCTGAAATCTCTGCATTTAATTCCCCATTTTCTGTTATAACCTTGTATAAGCTTTTGTATTGAGAAATTACTCTCCCAATATAAAGTCCCTCATATAAAGTAGACTCATTTATAAATCTTTGGCTAAGTCCGATATTTTCCATATTTATTTTACTCAATTTTCTTCCTCCTAAAGTTTCATATTATATTATGCCCTTTGGGAGGTTTATACTCAATTATTCTGTATACACCTCCCGATTTACCACAATATCCACAATTCTATTATTCAACATAAAGCACCACTCCTTCCATTCTATATTTTAATGAAAACCAGTTGGAAAAACCCTATTACACTTACTGGTCTGAAATCTTTATTATTATTTATTTAAAATAACCTGATTTGTTCATAATTTCTTTTCTACCAACTCCCTTAACCCAGAATCCTACAAATACATATTCATAAACTTTTACATAGCCTAAATGTCAATATATATTCTTCTATTTTTTTCGTGCTGATATCAATAGCATCATTGGGCGACGCAATTCCTCTTTCATTCCAGGCTCATTCATAAGGTGATCTGCTGGCTGAGGTTCTACCAGCTTGATGATCTCAAAACCGCACTGGATAAGTGCATTTATATAAGTAGTGAGAGTCCTATGATATTTAGTAACCTTCTCCCCTAGAAAGACTGCCTGTCGTACTCCTTCCTCAAAATAATGGTCTACAGGCCAATGCAACAGATTCCCCTTTGCATCACAATACCACTGCTGATTGCCTTGGGCGGTAAAAACCGGATGTTCAACTGAAAATACAAAATCTCCACCCTGCACCAGACATTGACTTATCTTCTTGCAAATATTTTCAAAGGACTCAATATAGTGAAATACCAGTGAACTGACAACAACATCAAAAGAGTTCTCGGGATAATCCATATCTTCAACAGGCATATGAATATATTCAATCAATGGAGAGGTGGTTTTTTCTCTCGCCTCCTGCAGCATCCTTTCTGAAATATCTATACCGACTATGGATTTTGCCCCCTGTTCAAGGGCATAGCGACTGTGCCAGCCAAAACCACAGCCCAGATCCAAAACACGCTTACCTTTAAAATCCGGCAACATTTTCTTAAGTTCATGCCATTCACCTGCAGCCTGAAGGCCAACCATGGAACGTGGCATCTGTTTGTATTGATTAAAAAATTGAATGCTATCATATTTGTTTTCTTTCATACTTTTTTCCTCCTACTTCCCCATACTTGGCTTTCTATTCTTCTCATCCTTATATATAAAAAGCATATCCCCGTCCATACTGAGTTGTCAATGTATACATGCAAATTGTTCAAACCCAAAACAAGCCTTACCACTTCGTCATAGTGGTTTACTACAACGCCAATATCAATGATCATCATTGCCCATCTGTTATCATCTTAAGGGTAATATGATAACTATCCTAAACCATCTAAAAATCCTCATATACTTTTCAGAAATATATTTACTCTTTTAACATCCTAAGAGAGATTTCAATGTCTGGCATATGGTCTTCGCTATTTCTATTATGAATATAATTAGCAACTACACCAAACATATATAGCCAAAATGCATCTGCCAGTTCTTGTGGGTCACCTTGGCGAAACTCTCCCATTTCTTGCCCTTTTTTAACAATTGGAGTTATCCATTTTCTAGAAAAATTATTTCGGAGAAAATTTTCTTTCATTTCAGCAGGAAGTTCCCCTCTAATAAAAGTAGCTATATAAATTCTCATGGGTGGTATATAATCTTTTGTGGTAGAAGTAAGTTTAAGACCAAAATTTTTTAATGAATCTGTGGGAGTAGCACCATTTAAGACTTCTACTAAACAGGACTCAATATATTCAGTAATTGCTATAAAAATATCTATTTTTTTAGGAAAATATTTAAACACAAGAGCCTTACTTACACCAATTCTATCTGCAATATCACTAACACGGGTCTTACGATATCCTTTTTCATCAAATAAAATTAAAGCTGCATCAAGTATCTGTTTGCGACGCTCCTCCCTTATCATTTTATTTCTTTCCTTTGATATCCCCATAATATATTCACCTAATTTCTATTATTTTAAAACGTCATATTAACCTATTGTACTCATTGAATCACAATTTTTCCAAGGCAAAGAGCTTATATACAAAGCAAATTTTTTATTCAACTAGCAAAACCAATACTATTGATTCCTCTATGATATCATAAGCGATTTTCAATGCATGCTACAACCTAAATAATTAAGGCAATGCAGTACGATTATATCAAATATTTATATTTCCATGAAGAACTTTCACCCTATCCTTTTGCAAAAAGATTCTATACTACACTACAGTAATTTGGATAAGTTCAAATTATTTTTCTGTTTACTAAGTGATTTCCCTAGGGCTTTTAGCCAGAAAATTTGTTTAAAATTTATCATTGACCCACCAGTCACCCTTTGATATAATACCCTTAAAGTAACCGGCCGGTTACCCATAGTTGTAATATTGATTATTAAAATTTCATCCTTTTGTAAAAATGCCCTCTCCAAAAACCTTGGATATTGAGTGTTTTTACAATATAAATCAACAAAGGAGGTTATGATGATGAAAACATTAAATGCAAGTCCTATTTTTACTCCTATTTCCATTGGAAATGTTAAACTCAAAAATAGGTTAGTTGTCTCCCCTATGGTAACTGTATACTGTGATCCTGATGGAATGGCCACTGAGCGCTTTATTGTTTATCATGAAACAAAGGCTAAAGGCGGATGGGGCGCGATAATTGTAGAAGACTATGCGGTAGATCCATTAGGAAGAGGATTTTGGACTCCAGGATTATGGAAAGATGAGCAAATCCAATCCCATGCAGAGTTGACCGAGAGAGTACATAGGGAGGGATCTAAGATTATCGCCCAAATATATCATTGTGGAAGGCAAACTACTCCAGCAGTGATTGGAGAACAACCTGTTTCAGCTTCCCCCTTACCCTGTCCTGTTTTAGGAGCTATTCCACGGGAATTAACTATTCCAGAAATTAAAAAGATTGTTTCACAATTTGGCGACACAGCTCTACGGGCAAAAAAAGCGGGTTTTGACGGTGTTGAAGTCCATGGTGCCCACGGCTATTTAATTGCACAATTTATGTCAAAGTACTCAAATAAACGTTGCGACGAATATGGTGGTTCCTTAGAAAACCGTTTACGCTTTCCTCTAGAAATAATAAAAGATATCAGAGAAAAATGTGGTCCAGATTTCATGATCGGTTTTCGAATTTCAGCAGACGAGAAAGTTCCTGGTGGACGTACTATTGAAGAAACCAAAACCATTGCCATAAAGTTAGAAAAACAAGGTATTGATGCCCTACATGTTTCTGCAGGAACCTATGAGTCAACATGGGCAATTATCCCTCCTATGAATATAACACCCGGGTGGATTGTGAACTACGCTGAAGAAGTCAAAAAGGTTGTAAACATTCCCGTTATGACTGTGGGACGAATCAACGACCCCTTCTTAGCCGAAAGTATACTTTTGTCAGGAAAAGCTGATCTTATTGCCATGGGCAGGCCCTCTCTTGCTGATCCTGATCTACCAAATAAATTTGCTAAAGGCCAGCATGATGATATTCGGCATTGTATTGGATGTCAACAGGGTTGTCTAGAAACTCTATTTAGAAATGAGCCCATACGATGTTTAGTGAATCCAACTTTAGGTTATGAATACTTAGAGGAACTTAAGAAAACAGAGCAACCCAAAAATATAACAGTGGTTGGCGCAGGACCAGCTGGACTAGAGGCAGCAAGGACAGCTGCATTAGCTGGTCACAAAGTGACCCTTTATGAACAAACAGACCATTTTGGTGGGCAATTTGCTACAGGGGCTATCCCTCCATCCAAAGGGGATATGTCATCTTTTGTATCTTGGCTGGGCAATCAAATAAAAAAACTGGGTGTCGATATTCAATTAAATACAAAGTATACACCCGCCATATGCGATGAGGAAAAACCAGATGTAGTCATTATTGCCACAGGAGCTACTCCTAATAAGCCACCTATTTCTGGTATAGATGGTGAAAATGTTCTTAATGCTGAAGATGTACTGTTAAGTAAAGTATCGACTAATCAAAAGGTAGTCATTGCAGGCGGAGGGATGATCGGATGTGAAACCGCTCTTTATCTTGCTTCATTAGGTAAAGAAGTGACTATTGTTGAAATGTTGCCTACCATTGCTAATGATGAAGAATTTACTAGACGTGTATTACTCCTAAAAAATATAGAAGAAAATCATATAGAAGTCATCACAGATGCGAAAATTACTAGCATCAACTCCAATGCTGTACAGATTGAAAAAAGCCAAGAAACAATAAATATTCCTGCGGATACTATTGTCTTAGCTTTAGGTATGAAATCGAACAATTCCCTTGCTCAAGAATTAGAAGGTAAAGCACCTCTCAAGATTATAGGTGATGCAATAGAATCAAGAAATGCACTTGAAGCAACAAGAGAAGGTTTTTTAGCTGGTGTTGAAGTTTAAATTAAGAATATACAGATTAATGATTTACATTTCCAATCCAGAAATAGTTTAGTGTTTTAAAAATTTAGAAAAGAAAAGCAAATCCCTCTGAGGCAAGAATGTCTTCGAAGGACTTGCTTTTCTTTCCCTATAGTTATCTATCACATTTTCAAGCTATTCTCAATATACATTTCAACATTATCATCCGCCTGCACAATCTTTATATTATGCTCTTTATACTCCAAAGTAAAATTTATTATAGCCGATGGAGGTCTATGTCCTTTAAAAAATGAATTGTACGTAATTATTGTGATTATCATTCGAACAGACTTAAGGTGATACTAAAGATGTCATCGGTTGATATTCCTCTCTTGGTGGCAGGGTATAATTGATATCTCTTATTTCTTTACACTTTTATCACAAAATTTGATCTGATAATCATCTCATTTTTATTTTAATGACTAGGTTTCAACTTTCATCTTGTTTCTGAAATAAATATCTTAAGCCTTCCTTGTTACTATCATTATTTCTAATATCATTAATTATCAGCTCATTATTATATAGATCATAACCGCAAGGCTCAGTAATAAAAATACCCTTTCCATTTGAGTAGGAAAGTAATTCTGCTTGGTAAGATTTTGATGTATCAACAGGTATCTTTCCAGTTAAAGTTGTATCTTCGCCTTTTGCTATTATCTCTACAATAGAAGCCCTCATCTTCCTAAGATCACTCATAATTCTTCCACAAAAATCATTTGGAACTTGAACTGTATATTTTAAATAAGGTTCTAATATTTCAATTCCTGATTTTCGAAGGGCTTCCCAAAATACATAGGGTGTTAAATTCCTAAAGTCTGAATGGATCTTCTTCAGTTAATTCAAGTAATGCTTCTATCAGTTTACTTCTTTTGCTTAAATCATAAGGTTGAATTGATGCCCTCAATGCTGGTTGGGATATCTTTATATCTAAGGCACCATCATATTTTTCACCAATAAAGTCACCTATCTTAAGAGAATTAACATTAGAAATAAGAGCAATATCCCCACTATTAACCTGATCCACCTTAACAATTTCTCCATTCATAATTGATTCCAGACTTTTTATTTTAAGTATTTCATCCGTACTATTTATATGCACCTCTTGACGTGTCTTTATATTTCCACTAAATACTCTTAAGAAGGTAATCTTACGAGATTCTTCATTCCTATCAATCTTATAAACATATGCAGACAAATTATCTGCAGTATTATCATTATTTATGGGAAGATAGTTTGTAATGGCAAATAACAGCTCATCAATTCCAATATTTTTTAGAGCAGAACCATGAAAAATAGGATAGAGATTGCAGTTATTAATCTCATCTAAACATACTCCCTTTCTGTCTATTTTATTCAGAAATATAAGTGTTGGAATATTTAATTTCACCAAGGTATTAAAAATTATTTTGGTTTGAACTTGAGTTCCTTCTTTAGCTGAATTTACTAATTGGGGGCACCATAATCCTGATACTTCATGGACTTTATCTGTTTTTATGTTATGCTTTTATTTCATGATGTTTTTGCTAAAAAGTGATTTCGACGACATTCTGGGGGCTGTATCTAAAAAATCAGATTCTACGTCAGTATTTTTCACTGAAAAAGAGACTAAAATTGTGCATTTCCACTCAGATTTTAGCCCCCTTTTTCGCCCTCAAACCACAACCTCTTATAGTCAAACCCTAACTTTTGCTCTCACAACTACAATACGTCATCAGAATTGTACTCTCAACATGGTTGGATTTGAAAGAACTCTACGCATGGGTATCATAGTTTTATTCCCTTAGCAGCTTCATATAGACTCCAAGTACTTATCCGCTTCTTCTCTTGACTTGAAAATAACAATATTCTTTTGCTTGTTTTCTTTTAGCAAATCATATATTTGCGGTAATTGATCTTCTGGAAAATCTTCAATCCATTGCTTGAACTCTTCATCAAATTCTGTTTCTATCCATGGCATATCCTCTCGTTTTTTTCCAATACGAGATTTAGCACCTGCAAGGCAGACATTGAGTGGATAATCTAAGAGAAATACAGTGTCACATTCCTTTAACCTAATTTCCAGTGTGCGAAGATAGTTCCCATCAATAATCCACTTGTCCAGATTTAATATCTTATTTAACTCTAGGTCAAATTCATCTCTACTGATATTTGTTTTATCCGTTTTATGCCACAGCATATCCAAATAGTAAAGTGGAATCTTCATAGCGTCTCTAAGTTTGCGTGCAAATTCGCTCTTTCCCGCGCCAGGGCTACCAATCACAATCACTTTTTGCATATCTAAACCTCCTATTAAATTCAATCTAACCACGATTTAAAATTCCTACTGAGTCTCTATTTGGAATTATTATTCCCAAAATTCTTTAGAACTGTAGCATCATCATTTTCTTTACTCCTATCATTAGAATAACAGAAGCTAATTCCTATATCATTACGGAAATATTCAAATAACGATGCGCGTAACAATTTTGTTTTATCTGCATTAAATTCGCTTCGTTTTCCACCGTTTGAGTTTCTTTTTACCTTTGTACAGTAAATCATATTTGGGTCTTTCGAATCACTTTTACTAAGCGACCGAGCCATTGCGGTTTTTTCGGATGGTGAAATATTATCAGGAACAGATAGCGGAATTACTTTTCCCAAACGCTCTGTAAATTGACGAAGAATGTCTCCTAAATTTTCCTTATATTCTATTCCAAAATATTTGCGCAAACCTTTTGAATCAATTAGTAGACCACGACAATTTGCCTCTACTTGCAAATCGTCCTCTAAGTCATCCGCTTTCATAAAATGCAATTTTACTAAAGCATATGTATCTACCCTTTTTTCTGCGCCAACAAACCTTTTTACGAGTACAATATATTCGGTTGCTTTGTAACTAAATATAAAGCTACATATTGTCCAATTCTTGCTGACCATATCATCTTTTAAAGATTTCAAATTTTCAAGTGCCATTGATTCCTCCCTCCAATTTCTTAATATCTAATCCTACACTCAATTTCCCCGTTATCAAATCCACAGCCTAAACTATACCCCTAACATTCAAACCAAACACTCACTTGGCTCTCGCTTGCCTTGACAACTAAATCATAGCCTAAACCATCCGAAGTTCCATATTTCCGGTATATTTCTACGGAGGGATTATTTTGACATTTTCACTTGTCTCTCAAAATTCAAAAGCACAACAAATCCCTTGAAATAAGGATTTCCAGACACATTACTTCTTAGTTTTAGACATCAATACCACGCACTCAACTTGTCCGGTAGACAGGAACATGTCCACTACGCATATGAATTAATAGCATTCCAGAGATAAATATTTCAGGGCATTTTTCTAACAAATACTACCTTTAAATAATTCCCTTCTTTAAACTCCTCCATGGTTTTAAAATCTGGGGGGAGAGTATGCTCTTCAAGAATTTTATATTCTACACAGGACTCCTTAAAAGCTTCATGGATAAACTCTTTAAATTTGTCCATATTAAAACTGCTACAATTTGTAGATGCTAATATAGTTCCATTGTCTTCTGTAATTAAAATGGCCTGTTTCAAAAGATTTTTATAGTCTTTCTCTGCACTAAATTTAAAATTTTTAGATGTAGCAAAGCTAGGAGGATCCAGGATTACAAAATCAAATTTCAACTCTTTTCTTAGGGCATATTTAAAATATTTAAATACATCTTCCACAATAATTTCTTGTGTTTTAGCATCGATATAATTGATATTAAATTGTTCTATGGTCTTTGGGAGACTTCTATTGGCAAGATCTACGCTAGTGGTAGTTTTTGCACCCCCTAGAGCTGCAAATATTGAAAACACACCTGTATAGGAAAATGTGTTTAATACGCTTTTATTTTTTGAATATTGATCTCTTACTCTTTTTCTTACTTCCCTTTGATCTAAAAATACACCTACCATGGCACCTTCATTTAAATAAATGGCCAGATTTACACCGTTTTCCTTTACGATAAGGGGTGTCGCTGCCCTTTCTCCCATGATAAAGTCATCTTGCTCTATGTATTTTCCATCTTCACTAAATCTTTTCTTTTGGTAAATTCCTTTAAATTCTACAATCTTTTTTAGAGAGTTTATAACCTCATCTCTAAACTTATATACTCCTTTGCTATACCAGTGAATCACATAGTATCCATCAAAGTATTCAATAATAAGGCCCCCTATTCCATCTCCTTCTCCATTAAAGACTCTAAATGCAGTGGTAGAGGGGTCTTGAAAAAATTTTGTTCTTTTGTTAAGGGCTATGATGAGTTTCTTTTTAAAGAATTCTAAATTGATATCCTCTTGTTTCTTCCTGGTGAGCACCCAACCAATGCCCTTGTTTTGCTTGCCGTAATATCCTCTGGCAATGAATTGACCCTTCTCGTCCACAAGATTTATTATGGAACCTTCCCGCATCTTTGTGTCTATATTTAAAATTGCAGATTTATCTATAAGAGGGTATCCATTTTTGTATTTATTGATAAATTTTGATTTTACTTTAAAACTCACTTGATTTTTCATCCTATCATCCTTTTGCTTTTATGAATACATTTTATTCTTCTCTTATAGTATACCATCTGTATATTATAAACATAATGAGTAGTTCACATTAACTTCTGGGCTTGTACATAGTCTGTGGTACTCCTGACCATCTACCTTCTAGTACGTTCAAATCCCAAATAGCGTGTACCTTGAAAGGCTAGTTTCCCTCTATCATTTTCCACCAACATTCCATATTCAGTATCACGGATTTGAAATTCTAAACGATCTCCACTGTTCACTTCAAAGGTAGCATAATATGTAGTGGAAGATGACATGTGGTGCATATTGTCCGTTCCTGTATTGTGAGGATGGTGATGCACATCTGTTCGTTTTGTTACCACTGTCGCATCAACCGTAAGAACAGGTGATTCATTATTTCTTTTCCATTGCTTGGCTCCTTGTATAGATCGTACAATGATAGTGCCAAATACAAGGACAAATCCTATAGCAATTATTATAGGTACGATGGTGAACATAATGTCATCGAAGCCACCCACAGGCGAAAATTCCATATTTTTTCCTCCTCATATAGAAATAATTTGTATTACTGTCGGTAGCAATTGTTGCAAAATTTGCACCAACTGAATCTCTTGTAAGTTCTCCCCCTTTAAATATATTTTTGATAGGTAGTTTCTAATTTTGATACATTCTAATCTTAGAGCTAATATCCACACTCCTTAGATGTATTTCTTTTATTATACATATTTTCCCACTTTTATGTCCAATTTCATTAACTTCTAAACATTTCCTACTATAATACCACCAATATAAAGATTAATATAAAAAACCCTATTAATCCAAATATAGGGTATATCACGCCTATCAGTTTAGAAAAACCTAATTTGGCTAGTGGGATGGAAGATATACAGAAGGTTATCGCCATAATCATTTTGTATCTACTATTGGAGAACCTATTTATAAAACTAGAACCATTGGCTATTGCCGTAGTAAATACGGCAATCCAAAGAATGATGGCATAAAACTTTCTATAACTGTTACCAATATAATTAGATATTTTAAGCATTGGAATGTCCATTGATGCAACTTCACGATAATATATTAGCATAGGTGATAATATAGATAAACTCAAGATATATAATATCACTCCTCCTACCATACCTCCAAGTATAGCGGTCTTCTTACTATTCATTAAGGGAAATAGTGATGAGAATACTGTGATAATAATCAGGGAATTTGAACCCACGTATAAGAGCGAGGAGGTAAAAAAATTCCCCTTATGAGTTAGATTAATTCCATTAATGCTATGGAAATTATATCCTCCCCTCATGGTTAAATAAAAAGACGTAAACACAATACCTAGGACAAGTAGCGGTACTAATACAGAATTAACGAGAGAAAAGCCCTCTAGCTGAAATAAAAATACCAAAAAAGATAGGATTACCGTTAAAACTATTCCAAAATCAAAGGACATTCCTAATTCTTCCTTAAATATAGCACCACTTCCAGAAATCATTATACTAAATCCAGTATATAGAGAAACTATCATTATAGCATCCAAAACTTTTCCCAACTTTTCACCAAATATTCCGTAGACCAAACCGTCAAATCCTTCTATTTTATTGTTATATATTTTTAAAAGAAGTAAACTCCCTAATAAAGAAAATAATATCCCCGATACTGTTATTCCTATAACTCCTTTTAATCCATATACTCCAAAGAATTCAACTATTTCCCTCCCTGAAGCAAAACCTGCCCCTATTACCGTACCCACATATATGAATGAAATCTTTAACCAATCCCTGTTCATCATATCCCCCCTGATATCTATTACTATTAGTGGGTGGGCTGTAGTATAACATTTTAAAATGGGGTTTTAAAAATTTATGGTGGATAAATGGTAAGGGGATATTTCTCAAAAAAAATCCCCCATATCATATAATAGAATCTAGGGGCTTTATTGGGAGATTTATTTATTTCTTTCTACTACATGGGACATTGGCCAGTATTGACTAATCCCCATATGTTTAGCTTTTGTTTTTCCATCAGAATTGGTTATTGTAACCCATGATTCCACAGAGGCGCCTTCCATACCTTCAACCCGAACTCGTTCTTCCCCTTTTGCCAAATTGGGGTTTGTTTTATAAACTTTAGAAGCCTGAATTCTGTTTAAAATTTTATGATTCCATTCCACACTCGGAGGTTTTTCTTTCCCATATAACGATATATAAAGTCTATTTCCTATACCCTCTGCCCAAATAAATATCGGAAATTCAGTGTTGTTCTTGAATTTAAAATCTTTTGAACCATAGGATACCGTTGCATCCTGTCCATAGGGAACATAGGATACAGGCATGAAGTGATTATATCTTTCTACTATTTCTAAATTGCTATATACTGAAGCATTATATAATGTGGTTGCAACCTTACAAACACCACCTCCAACAGTGTCTGTTGTCTCAGAACCAATATAGGATTGGCCAGCCTTATATCCTTTTTCTTCATCGTATGGTCCAATTGCACTGTTTTGTGAAAATACTTCATTTGGTTCAATTACAATTCCTGCAATGGAGTTTGCAGCCAAATGAACATTAAATTCTTCACTAGGTGATGCATCGTTAAAAACAGTACAATAGGCTGCCATTAAAACGTGCGTACCATTTTCTTTTTGTGCTTTTAAGAATTTATCATTATCCGCCCAGGGCAAATTGTTAACAGTACCCGAAACGTCAGGTATATCGATTTCTATGTTTTTATTTACCTCCACATCATTTGGTATGAGTATAAGAAGTGATATGAGCACAATGGCTACTGCTAAAATAGCATATAACTTTTTTTTCATACTTAATCCCCTCACCAAGTTAAATTTTTATTGACCGTTAAACTATAATTATTACTAAGGTCAAAAAATAATGCATTCCAGGGCTCCTAATTTCAATACATTATAAATTTATCTTGGGACGGAATTAATTTTCTAACCCTCTATCAAGGGCATTATAGACTTGATTTAGTTTTGCTATTCATTCTTCCATCAAACCCATTAAATACATATACAATTCATCAGTTAGTCCATACCTTAACTGTCTATTGCTTTGGGAAGCATGAAAAGCAAAAACTGAATTTTTTATTTGTTCATCTTTTCCTATTAGATTGTTTGTGAAATCATTCCAATAATCCACACACTCTTTTGTCCTTTTATCTGACTTAGACAATTTATTTTTATAACAATAGGTCAATTTAGAAATGAAATTAAACCATTCTGAAGAAGTGTCTTTTCCCGAATTATAGTCCTCTAAGCAATCCTTTAGTTTATCAAATTGTTCCTTGGTGAAATATTTATCCGCTGATGAATTAATAAATGGAAGCATTGCTTGAAAATCCTCCAAGGATAGGTTGTGACTATCTTTAAGTTTTTGCTTTAATGTGAGTAACTTGCTAAAAAGTAACTGTTTTTGTGCAATTTCCTCCTGTACATTGGAAATTTGTATTTCAACTAGATTAAGCACGTTAATGTCCTTTGATTTCATCAAATCCTTTATTTCATCAAGATTAAAACCCATATCCTTCATTGCCATGATCCGATATATTTCTGTAATACTTTGCATATTATATAGTCTATGACCTTTTTCAGTAATTTGGGCGGGCTTTAGCAAACCTATTTCATCATAATAATGTAGGGTTCTGACTGTTATTCCTGTCATACTGGCTAAATCACCAATCTTTATATACTTACTCAATTTACACCCCCTCTTTCATTTTAACGATTGCTTTTAAATCGTCTTTATTAAACAAATACTTACTGCCACATATTCCACATTCTACTTCTTCCTTTTTATTCCTTTGAATAGCTTGTTTTAATTCTTCCATCTCAACGGACATTAGAAGACCAAAAAACATTTCCTTTGAGCAATTACATTCTATTTTTATTTTATATTCTTCTATTACCCGGGCATAGGAAAAGACCTTATTGGGTAACTCTTTGAGCTCTTCAGCACTTAAAAAGACCTGATTGCTATCAATGCTATCTATTACATATTTTAAGTTATTGCTTTGAGCAAAAGGTAGAGGCTGTATCATGCAACCTCTTACTCTTTTATTGGATACCCAAATTCTAAATATTGTTTCTACCTGCTCACTCCTAGAGTAAAAATCTGAAAAGCAAAGTTCTACTGAATCAGAATCTAGCTCTATAGTTCCAGTAAACATTCCTCCCATCCAGCTTCCCCTACTAATGGAAAAGGTGGTCCCTTTTCCTACCAAGTCCTTAAATTCTCCATTAAATATTCTGAGTTTAGAAGAAAATGTACAATGAATATTGCCCTCTCCATCTATATTACAATAAACAGAATGTCCTTCTGGTTTAAATCGTATACTTACATCTAGTCGTTGATCTCTTTCTGTTAAAAAACCACGCAATAAGCAACAACAGGTAAATATTTTGGTATAAAGCTCCTTTGCAAAATCTGTTTCCATTTCTTTTAGACTGCTATGCTCTAATATATCTGTTGTATCAACAATATATAATCTAACTTCCTTATCCTTCGTTAGCAGTTTTAATAAATTATTCTTCATATGAATTCCCTCCTTGAAAACATCGTATATCATGACGTAACGTGAGGTTCAACTCTTTCTTTCTATTTTAATGTAAAATGTAAAGTTAAATTCATGATTGCAAGGGTAAATTCGTGTTTGATGATTTTACTCTTGCACAAAAAGTGGTATTCTGAAATTGGTTAGTGGATTCCTCCAATAAAGGAGGATTATTATATCTAAGAAAAAATTTGTCACCGTAGATGAACTTACAAAAGCAATGGATGGGATAATCCCTTCCTTACAGTAAATAATTCAGGCCTTCCCCATCTAGATATTTTATAAAAAGTAAGGGGAGGGGGTTATTGCTTCCCCCTCCCCTTACTTGTATTAGATTTCTCTAGATATTTCTATAGCTTCTGCAATAGCCTTAATGGCTTTTCTCATTTTTGGAGTATCTCCAATACCATAATAAGAAATACTCTTTTCTTCATGATATTGCTTTACTTTATCCTAATGCATAGACCTAAAATCCACAGCTACCACATATAATCATAATCTTCTCTGCCGGCTATGCATTACTATCCTTTTCTCTATTAAAGAGAGAGGACTGTCCGACGAGCTTCCAGTACTGCATCAGCTATTTTCCTTGGTTCTTGGCAGTCTCCTATAGCATATACAGAGATTTTGCCTTTTAACTCTTTTACAAGATGGTTTTCAGATTTAAGTCCCATGGTCAATACCACAGTATCACAAGGTATAGTGAGGTTTTGTCCATCCTTTTCTACTTCTATGCTTTCTTCATTGATGGCCAGAAGCTTTGTACCAGTATGGACTGTTATATTGTTGTCACTGTATATCATACCTGCAAGCATCATTTCATTCATGGCAAAAATAGGCTCTGGGAGAAGCTTTGGCTGCATTTCAATAAGATTAATCTTCTTGCCCCTTGGAGTTAGGTGTAAGGATGTCTCGCAGCCCACAAGGCCACCTCCTATTACTGCAAGGTTAGTACCTAAAGTACACCTATCCAACATCGCATCTATACCCGTTACCACATTGCTTCCCTCTATACCTGGAATGTTCTTGGGTACCAGGGGTTTGCTTCCCGTAGCAACAATCACTGCATCTGCACCTGATTTCATTACTGATTCAGCGGTTGCTGTGGTACTGTATTTCACTTTTACGCCTAGCTTCAAAAGCTGTGTGCGATAATAATCAATAAGGTAGTTTATCTCCAGCTTAAAACTTGGACGACCTGCCGATGTAAGCATGCCTCCTAGTCGAGTAGATTTCTCCCATAGCTCAACATGATGACCCATCTTTACCGCATCGATGGCAGCTGACATACCGCCAGGACCTCCACCTATGACCAATATTTTCTTTGGTGACTTTGAAGCTTTCAGCTCCAATTCTGCTTCCCGTCCTACAGTTGGGTTTACAGTACAGGAAATATGATCACCAGCAGATACCCGCCCTATACAATTTTCATTACAGCCAATACAGGGAGCGATATCTTCAGGACGACCTTCAGCTAACTTCATTGGAAGATAGGGGTCTGCAAGCAATCCACGACCAATTACCAGAAAGTCCAGCTTATCCTGTTCGAGAGCTGTTTCAGCTTTTTCTACATCACCGAGTTTTCCGTTGGCTGCAACTGGGATAGAAACAGCTCTTTTAATGGCTTCAGAAGCCTTTAGTTGATATATCTGTTCTTGCTGATATATTGGAGGCATAGCTATATACCAACGCATGCCATGACTTCCTGCATCCACATGCAAAAGATGTACCCCTGCATCTTCAAGAAGCTTGGATAATTCAATCCCCTCTTCTATCGTACGGTAACCTTCACTGTCCATGTAGTGATCTGGGCAGTATTTTACAATTAGTGGATAGTCCTCTCCACATTCATCTTTAACAATCTCTATAAGCTCCAATAGGAAGCGAGCTCTAGCCTTTACATCTCCGCCATATCCATCTGTACGCTTGTTCCAAACAGCGCTTAAGAACTGGTCAGTAAGATATCCGCCATAGGCGTGTATTTCAATAGCATCAACGCCAGATTTTTTAGTAAGTTTTACTGTTTCACGGAAACCATCCTGTATTGCCCTTATCTCCTCTACTGTAAGTTCATGACATATAATACTGGGATTATAGATAGAAGGTACAGCTGAAGCAGATACAGGAACATCATAGTTTTTTGAATCTGTGGATATTGCCCCATAGCCAGGCACTATCTGTGTACATACTTTTGCCCCATTGGAATGAATATCCTCTACAATCTTTACAAAATCGTCAAAGGATTCTTCATTTAAAAAGGCACTTTCTCCACTTAACTCCACTGCCTCTGAAGCAAAAATAGGGATGATAATTAATCCAGCCCCACCCTTTGCACGTTCAACAAAATAATCATGACCTTCTATACTAAACCCCTCATTATAACCCATAGGTGCAAATATTACCCTGTTTCTAAGTTCTAAATTGGAAATCTTTCCAGGTTGCAGAATTTTCATAAATACCACTCCTTCATTATTATTTTTCCTTTTGCCAGGGGCCAAGTTGTTTTTAAATAGATAAAGTATACTTTATATTATATGTTAATTAATAAACTAGCAATATTGTATCACGAATATAGAACAGGAATCATTGTTAAAAATAACGATTCTGACTATGCAATATTGTGCTTTTTGTACTATACTATTGTTGAGGTGATCATCATGGAGCTTAGATTTGATAATATCCTATCAAAACTGTCTGCGTATAAAATAGACATATTTCTCAACCAGCATTCAGATATATCCTATAAAGAAGTAAAATTCATATACAGTCATGAAATGAATCTAGATAAAAATATTATATATATCGGAAAGGTATCTATGCTACCGGATAAAATGTATACCTATAAAGATATTGGACTGATCCTTATAAAAGATGATACTTTTGATGCTTCACTATTTCATGTGAATATAGCAGTGCTTCCTGCTGAAACTAATGTATTCAAACTTTTTGATGATGTCCAAAATATATTTAGTTTAAATCGAAAGCTTATAGATAGCTCTGCTGTACTGTTAAACTCCCTAATAAAAGGGAAAGGACTAAAGTACATCGTACAGGTTGGTTCAGAAATATTAGGGAACCCAGTATTTTTAATAGATGCTTCCTCTAAACTTCTTGCTTCTTCAACCAATACAAATGTACATGACTCTATTTGGGATGAGCTGATCAGCCTTGGATATGGTTCACATAAATATTTTTCCCCCTATATTAGTGAGGGTTTTGTGGAAAAGATTACGGCAAATCCGCTGCCTATTATTATCGATTCTGTTTTTATTAAAAATCTTCGAAGGATAGTGGGTAAAATATTAATCAAAGATAAAATTATTGGATATATTTGTATTCTAGAAAATAATCAGAAATTTAAAGAGGAGGATATTAACATTGCAGGCCTGCTTTGTGATGTTATATCTTCAGAAATGAAAAAGAACAAATTATATGAGAATCGTACAGGGGTAATGCATGAATACTTAATCGTAGATCTGCTTGATGAAAGGATCGGAAATTACAAGATGGCAGAGGAAAGGTCAGAGTCCCTCTTCAGTGAACCTTATAGGAATTTTTTAGTCGCTGTAGTGAGCATGCCTGAAAATAATATCAACGCTCATCTTGTAGAACACTTGCGATGGTCCTTTGAGAGTCTTCTTCCTTCATGCAAATCTGTTTATCATAATGAGCAGATAATCATCCTATTAAATACTGAGAACCATCAACAATTGCAGAATATAAAGATAAAACTTATAAATATTTTAAAGGAAAATAATCTTATTGCGGGTTTAAGCCTTATATTTCATAATATAATGGAGATAAAAAAATACTATATCCAGTCTGAAAATGCATTGAGACTCGGGAAATTTCTTAAAAGAAAAAATTATCTATTTGAGTATGACGACCTTTATATTTATGATCTTTTAACACTTATGGCCAAGGATTTAAACCTAAAGGATTTCTGCCATCCAAGCATAAATAAAATAGTAGAGCACGATAAATTAAATGGTACTGATTATTATCATACTTTATATGAATATCTTTTAAATAGTGGAAATGTGACCTTAACGGCCAAGAAACTTTTTATCCATAGAAATACCATGGTCCATCGAATAACTAAGATATCTGAAATATCTGGTATGGACCTAAACAATGGAAACAATAGATTTAAATTATTTTTAACCTATAAAATTATGGAACTCTCTATATAGATAAGTGAGAAAGATTAACCATCTATTGCAAAGGCCATTCCTTAGTCTTTTTTATTCGGAAGTGAAGTGGCTTTATCCCTATTAAAATTCATTCCTGGGCTAGCAAGACAAGCTTTCCTATCCCATAAAAAGATGGTCCAACACCTCTAGGGGTATTGGACCATTATATAACCAATAGCTATAAGAGCACCAACAAATAATGAGGTGACCCCTTAAAGTTAGACTTTATTAGCGAGACAGTTTCGGCTGCCTCGCTATTTTTATGCAGCCTGAAGACTAAGTCTGTATTGCACTGGACTTAGCCATCCAAGTTTCTCTTTAATTC
>NZ_JANKAS010000013.1 GCF_024622505.1 Irregularibacter muris | reverse complement strand
GAATTAAAGAGAAACTTGGATGGCTAAGTCCAGTGCAATACAGACTTAGTCTTCAGGCTGCATAAAAATAGCGAGGCAGCCGAAACTGTCTCGCTAATAAAGTCTAACTTTAAGGGGTCACCTCATTTTAATAATAGGTGCTTTATTCTATGTATTTAAGAAATCTTTGATTCAATCCACGAGGCAGTGAAGTCTACAAAGACTTTAAGAGCTGGCGATATATTGGTGGTTTTATTAATGGTAAGAAAAATCTTTCTATTTATGGGAGGGCTTAAGGTCAAAGTAGTAATTCCGGGGTTCTGATCAATAGTAGCAGCAACCCTAGAGGAAAGTACTGTAATGCCTAAATCCTCACTAACTAAACCCAGTATTGTTTTAACCGAAGAACAAGTCATTCGAATTTTAGGATTAAAATTCATAGCTTGACAAGCATTAAAAAAGTCATGATAATGTCCAGAGGTAATAGGGGTAGTAATGAAATTCTCATTTTTTAATTGCTTTAAGTGTACAGATTTTTTAGAAGCTAGTGGATGTTCAGCACTAGTCAAAACCACCATTTGATCGGTAACTAGAGGAACATACTGGAAGGTATAATCAGGACTTATCTGTTGAACAAAGGCCGCATCTATTTTTGAGGAATGTAACATTTCTAAGAGTTCATCACATTGATTTTCCAAAAGAGACAATTGAATATCAGGGTATTTTTTTTGAAAGCTTGCTAACAGATGAGGAATGAAATAATGACCTACAATGGGGATAATTCCTAAGGTGAGATGCCCTCTATTCACTGACGCATATTCCTGGATACATTGGTTGGCAGCAGTGATTTCCGACATTATACGAGCGGCATGCTCTACAAAGGCTGCTCCCGCTGAAGTAAGTTTTACAGAACGAGTGGTTCGAATGAATAAGTTTACCCCCAATTCCTTTTCCAGATTATTAATCTGCTGTGAAATGGAAGATTGAGAGATATTAATCTCTTCAGCCGCACGAGTGAAACTATGAAACTTTGCCACAGCCAATACATATTCTAACTGATGAAATTGCATGATACCCTCCCCAAAAATCATTGGTATTTATATTAGCCTTAAAAGCAAAACAATCAAAACAACCTTATTAAAATAGAGCTAGAGTTATTACCCCATACAAGTTAAAAGATTAATATAAATATATGAATTAAATTTAGTATCAAGACCAATTTAAGGAAAAGTTTTACAAAAGCGCAGTAAATAGTTAACACACATGGCATAAAATTAACGAATTGTAGTCTTATTATATCATTGCAATTTTTTTTGTGCAATGATAAAAAGATTTTATCTATAAAAAAATCCCATAGATTTTAGTTATTCTATATCTAGAAAAAGTTTATAAGATAAAGTGGCTAATATTAGGGGATTGTGCGGATTAATAAGTTAAATTAATGAATGTAATTACAAAAGAATATTTAATTTTTCAGTAGTTGGATGATAAAGTAAATACAGAAAGACTAGCAAAACCTTCTTATTAAGCTATGGGAAGATTGGGTGTTAATTCAGTAGACTATTTCAAAGAAGACTTTTTTTAGCCATAATCGTTAACATATTAACAATAAGTAGAAGTGAATAAATTGACACACAATTTTACTATGATTTCTAAAATATGGAGGTGATAATCCAACAAAGATTTTAAATGTTGTGCTCTATTCATCATTTCTTAAAAACAGATTGGAGGGAGAGAAAAGTATGAGTACAGAATCGTCCACTGGTGCAAACGTGGTTAATCTTAACCAAGAAAAACCACAAAATATGAAAAATAAAAAGAGAATTATTTGGTTATTAGGTGTAATTGTCATTTATTTTATTATTTCCAATTTACCTTTACTCGATGGACTTACATCCGAAGGATTAAAATCCATTGCTCTGATGGTTTCGGCGGTTATTTTATGGGTAACCGAAGCCCTGCCTATAGCAGTTGCTTCATTAGTTTTGGTATTTATTCAACATGTCATTGGTATTTCCCCTATGGGAGTGGCTGTTCAAAATTTTGCTAATCCCACTTTGCTCTTTGTGGTCTCCTCTTTCTTTTTAGCAGGTGCCTTGGGGTCTAGTGGTCTAAGTAATCGCATCTCAATGAAATTGACTATTATGTCCAAGGGAGATCCCAAGAGAGTTGCTTTCTATTTGATGGGTGCTACTGCAACATTGTCCGCAGTCATCTCAGATGTGCCAGCAGTTGCTGCATTTTTTCCTATAGGGTTAGCCCTTTTGGAGAAAAACAATTGTAAAACGGGCTCAAGTAATTTTGCCAAGCTTCTTATGATCGGTATTCCCTTTGCTTCTTTAATCGGTGGTGTAGCTACACCGGCAGGATCTTCATTAAATGTAATGACCCTGGGACTGCTAGAATCTACAGCAAATATTTCCATAAGCTTTGGTGAGTGGGCTTTGGTAGGAATTCCAGTAGTTATTGTGGGTATTCCTCTAACCTATAAAATTCTAACCATCGTATTTAAACCAGAATTGGAGACATTGACTGATTTAGACGGAATTAGAAGTGATTATGAAAACTTAGGTGCAATAAATGTAAAGGAAAAGAAATTTATTGGTATTTTGATTGTATTACTGATTACATGGTTTACAGAATCCATTCATGGTATACCCCTACCCGCTACTGCTACCATTGGGGGAGCACTTTTCTTCCTTCCAGGAATTGATTTATTAACTTGGGATTATATTAAGAATAAAATTGGCTGGGATACCATTCTACTTATCGGAGCGGCCACTTCATTGGGAACCACCTTATGGCAATCTGGTGCTGCTACATGGATAGCTGAGTCCGCTTTAAGTGGTATACAGGGAGCACCTATGTTAATTGTTCTTCTATTTATCATTGTATTTACAATACTCATTCATTTATTAGTTCCTGTAAATCCGGCTATTGTATCCATCATGGTACCTACTCTTGTGGCTTTTTCACAGAGTATAGGAATGAATCCCGCATTTTTAGCTATTCCTATGGGCTTTACTGTATCCGCAGCATTTCTATTACCTCTTGATCCTGTGCCCCTCATTACCTATGCATCGAGGCAGTACAAGATGGGAGATTACTTTAAGGCAGGAGTGCCAGTGTGCGTACTTTGGACCATTATCATGACTGTAGCGATGTTTTTATTGGCACGGCCCATATTGTTTTAATAAAGTTTTGGCAAGACCATCTTCTATTTTTAAGAAATTCATAAATAATAATCTAAAAATGAAGGAGAGGTGTTAATAAACCATTGTGACAGATAATGAGCAAACCACAAATGTTCGATATAAGTATTGGTCAGTGGCAGAACTACTACCTAGAGAAGAAATGGAAAAACTTCAGTTTAAGAGATTGGTTGAACAAATAAACTATCTATGGGACAAAAGCTCTTTTTATCGTCAGAAATGGGAGCAAAATGATTTTTATCCTGAAAAGTTAAAGACCATAGAGGACATAAAATACATTCCCATTCTGACAAAAGAAGAAATTCGTATAAGTCAAGAAAAAGATCCACCCTATGGAATGATGAGGATACCTGGCAGTGGACCAATTAACCGAATAGCCATGACATCAGGAACTACAGGTGAGCCAGTATTGATCCCCTTCACCAAAGAAGATTATTTTGGAAATTTTTGTGAAGGTGGAGTAAGAGGTTTATGGGCAGCAGGTGTTAGAAAGGATGATATTCTACATTGTGCCTTTGGCTTTTTACCTTTTATAGGACTTGCTGGCCTCCATGATGCTGGTGAGCACTTTATTGGTTCTCTAGTGATTCCAGGGGGGACATGGGATAGCTTGACACGTATTAAGATGATTCAAAAACTTCAAGTCACAGTTTTAGCGGGCACCCCCACCTATCTTTTGCATTTGGCCAATGTTGCAAAAAAAAGGCAAATTGACCCCAAATCAATGGGAATACGCCTCCTATTGACTACTGGAGAATGTGGGTCTGCATCCGTTCCTAACACGGGTTTGCGTTTAAAAGAAGCATGGGGATGCAAAATATATGATCTTTCTGGTACCCAAGAAACAAATTATATTACATGGATGTGTGAAGAAGGAGTATCACATATTAACGAGGATTTAGTATATCTAGAAATATTAGATCCAGAGACCAATGAACCTGTAGAGCCAGGAAATCCAGGGAAATTAGTGGTGACGGATTTAGTTCAAAAAACCCATTGTGTGATTCGATTTGAAACCGGAGATATTGTCAACGGTATAGAAACAGGCCTTGTATGTAAATGCGGACGAACCCTTAGTCAATTTAAAGGATATCAAGGACGAATGGGGGATATCATTAAAATCAAGGGGGTATGCGTATCCATTACGGGAATTGAAAATGTGATACGTGGCATCAAAGAATGTTCTGACCAATATGAGTATATGGCCTTAAAAGATGGTGAAAAGGATAAGATATTAGTTCAATTGGAACTAAAGGATGATGTAGATCCCAGTAAATGGGAGGACATTGGGCAGAAAGTGGCTGAGACATTGCGTGAAACTTTTATGATCAATATGAATGTAAAGATAGTGCCACCAGGAACTTTACCTTTATATGATTTAAAGGCAAAACGATTTCGCGACTATAGATAGAGGAAGAAAAGCACGAGTTATTGATATAGCTTTATTACATCGATAGGATTTGTCCATGTCATTAATCATAACAATGGATTTCCCTAGAGTTAATTTTGGTTAATGATTAGGTGGAGAGGGATTGTCCAGCCAAGAGAAAAGGATATCAATAGAGGCTATGTTAAAACAAATTGTTAAAGGGGGATAAGATAATGTCAAAAGTAATCTCAGCCCAGCAGTCGGCAGAGTTGATTAAAGATGGGGCAACAGTAGCTTGGACTACAGCAGGATTATGCAATTTCGCCGAAGAAGTAGCGTCGGCCATTGAAGCAAGATTTTTAGAAACTGGACATCCGCGGGGAATTACTCTTACCCATAGCTGTGGATGTGGAGATCATAAGACAAGGGGAATGAATCATTTTGGTCACGAGGGTCTTCCTAAAAAGATAATTGCTGGTCACATCGGAGAAGCGCCTAGATTAGGTAAATTAGTAGCTGAAAATAAAGTGGAATGTCATTTATTACCCCAAGGAGTGATCACCCACCAATGGAGACAAATGGCAGGCAAAAAAATTGGAGTGATCACAAAAGTTGGTTTAGGCACCTATGTAGATCCTCGGTTAGAGGGAGGCAAAATATCGGAGATAACCAAGGATGATTTGGTAAAAGTAATGGAGATTGAAGGAGAAGAGTATTTATATTACAAAACTTGGCCTATTGACGTAGCTGTCATTCGTGGAACAATAGCGGATGAAAAAGGAAACATGACTATGGAGAAAGAGGCGTTGTTTTTAGAAGCCCTTCCTTTGGCAACAGCTGCAAAAAATAATGGGGGAATAGTGATCGCTCAGGTAGAATATTTAGCCAAATCAGGTACCCTTCATCCGAAAAAAGTAAAGGTTCCTGGAGTATTGGTAGACTATATCGTTGTTGCTAAACCTGAAAATCATATGCAAACAAAAATAACCGGCTACAATCCTGCCCTCTCTGGAGAGAGTAAAATGCCTTTGGGAAGTAGAGAACCCCTACCTTTAGATGAGCGCAAGGTAATTGCCCGAAGAGCAGCAATGGAATTAAGACCGGAGATCACTCTTAACTTAGGTCTTGGTATGCCTGATGGTGTTGGGGCTGTAACCGCTGAAGAAGGTGTAACAGAGATGCTTACCATGACCACTGAGTTAGGAAACTTTGGGGGGATGCCAGCAGGCGGACTTGATTTTCCTGCTACTTATAATTCTGAATGTACTGTAGATCATCCCTATATGTTTGATTTTTATGATGGTGGTGGCTTGGATTTATGTGTTCTAGGTCTTGCCCAGACCGATAAACGAGGAAATCTTAATGTAAGTAAATTTGGTTCTAATGTAGTTGGTCCAGGTGGTTTTGTCAATATTTCTAGTGCTGCTAAAAAAGTAGTTTTTGTGGGAACCATGACTGCCGGTGGAGCAGAATATGAGGTGAAAGATGGAACCATTAAGATCTTAAAAGAGGGTAAAGTGAAAAAATTTGTCAATCAAGTTAATCAAATTACCTTTAGTGGGCCACAAGCTTACAAAGATGGAAGATCTGTACTCTATGTTACAGAGCGTGCTGTGTTCACACTGGAGGGAGGGGAAATGACACTTATTGAAATCGCTCCAGGTCTTGACGTGGAAAAAGATATTCTATCTATTATGGAATTTCGGCCCAAAATTTCTAAGGATTTAAAAGAAATGCCTAAGGAGATATTTGAGCCCCAATGGAATCAACTTAAAAAAATAATGAACAATTAAGGATACAAGCAAAAAATTATTTTATTAAAGGGGGAAGAAAAAGTGTATCTACAGGATTTTAAGTATTATTCACCAGATAGTGTTATGGAAGTTTGCCAGCTTTTATCAAAGTTTGGCGATAGTGCAAAGGCATATTGTGGTGGAACGGATATTTTACCCAAAATGAAAAACGGATTATTGGAGCCAGAAGTTTTAATATCCCTTAAAAACATTGCTGATCTGAAAAAAATTGAATATGTAGAAGGTAAAGGGGTGGTAATAGGTGGCGCTTGTACTCACAATGATTTAGTTTTTTCTAAATTATTAGAGAAGAGGTATTCAGCGGTTTCAAAAGCTGCTGAAACCATGGCGGCAAACCAAATTCGCCATATGGGAACTGTCGCGGGAAATATTGCCAGTGCTGTTCCCTCCGCAGATATTCCACCAATTCTTATCACTCTAAATGCAAGTCTTACCCTTGTGGGAACACAAGGTGAGCGTACACTGCCACTAGAAGAAGTTTTTATAGGTCCTGGCAAAACGGTTTTGGCCAATGATGAAATCATAACAGAAATAATCATTCCTGACCAAAAATATACAGGAAGTGGATATTATAAATTTGCCCTTCGTAAATCGGGAGCTTTGGCCGTTGTAGGTGTCGCGGCAACCATTAATGTAGAGGAAGATATGATTAAAGACGTAAAAATAGCTCTGGGAGCAGTATCTCCTACACCTGTTCGTGCCAAAGAAGCTGAAAAATTTCTTATAGGGAAAAAGATCAGTAATGAGTTACTAGAGGAAGCAGGGAGTATAGCTAGTGGGGAATGTAAACCTATTTCTGACTTCAGGGCGTCAGCTGAGTATCGTACAGACTTAGTACGTATTTATACGAAGCGGGTATTAGAGCAAATTACCAAAAAGGAAAATAGTTAAAAGGGGAGGGATATAAGTGTCAAATGTTATTATGGATAACCAAGGAATTCAGCATCAGCTTGTTACCATTAACGTAAATGGAGATGAATATACAAGGGTAGTCAAAGCAAATACTCTGTTAGTTAATTTCTTACGGGATGAATTAGATCTTACCGGAACTAAAAAAGGTTGTGAGCTAGGAGATTGTGGATCCTGTACTATATTATTAGATGGGAAGCCCGTTAACTCCTGCTTAATATTAGCTCTTGATGCAGATGGTAAAAAGGTTACCACCATTGAAGGTGTATCAGACACGGATCAATTGTCTGTTGTACAAGAAAAATTTGTTGAATATGGTGCTATTCAGTGTGGATACTGTGCCCCAGGTATGATTATGTCCGCTACAGCATTGTTAGCAGAGAATCCAAAACCCACAGCAGAAGAAGTACGGGCAGGCATTTCCGGAAACCTTTGTCGTTGTACAGGATATATCAATATCATAAAGGCTATTATGGCTGCATCCGGTCAAGAAATACCAAATTAAGGAGGGATAATATATGGAAGGTGTAGTATATCCTAAGGAAAATACCATGTATGCTGAAAGAGAGCATACTCAAATAGGTAAAAGTAAACCTAGAGTAGATGGTCGAGAAAAAGCCACTGGTTCTGCAAAATATTGTGGAGATCTAAAATTTCCCGGAATGCTTTATGGAAAGTTACTAGGCAGTCCCCATGCCCATGCTAGAATATTGAATATTGATATTTCAAAGGCTTTAGAAATACCTGGCGTGGTAGATATTATCACTTCTAAAGATGTGCCAGATCTTAAATATGGGATTAGTCCAGCCCGCTGGGATGAAAATGTATTATGTATCGAAAAGGTAAGACATGTAGGAGATAAAGTAGCTGCAGTTGTTTGTGTTGATGAGGAAACTTGCTACAAAGCCTTGAAGGCTATAAAGGTTGATTATGAAATACTGCCTGCAGTGCTGGACTATAGAACAGCAGCCGATGAAGGGCAGGCACAAATCCATGAAGAATATCCAAGAAATATTAATACAGAAATCCATCACAAATTTGGAGATATGGAAAAAGCCTTTGCTGAAGCAGATCATATACGTACAGATGTATTTGAAGGTCAGCGTACCTATCAATCCCCCATTGAACCCCATTCAGCTATCTCTATATGGAAGGATGGAAAACTTACTGTGTATTCCAGTACCCAGTCCGTTCACTATTTCCAATACTATATTGCTCGAGAATTTGAACTAAAAATGGGTGATGTCAGAGTGATCAAACCCTATGTAGGTGGCGGATTTGGTGGAAAACTAGAGCCTACAGGTTTAGAATTTTGCGGTGCAGTACTCTCTAAACGAACTGGCAGACCAGTGAAAATGTCCTATGATCGTTATGAGATGTTCCAACACAATCGTGGTCGTCATCAAGGGCGTTATGAAGTTACCACTGCCGTAACCAAAGAGGGGAAAATCCTAGCTCTAAAAGTAAATTTCCTTCTTGATGGAGGAGCTTATACCAGTTTAGGTATAGCAACTGCTTACTACTCTGGAGGCTTATTACCTTTAACCTATGATTTTGATAATTTCCAATTTGATTTAAGAAGAATGTACACCAACTTGCCAGCATGTGGTGCCCAAAGAGGACATGGTGCTCCTCAACCCAAATATGCCTTGGAAAGTCATTTGGATAATGTAGCCAAGGACTTGGGCATTGACCCCCTTGAATTACGACAGCGTAATGCCAGACAACCAAATACAAATACTTGTAATGGCATGGGTATTCAAACCTGTCGTCTTCCAGAAGCTCTAGAAAAAATTAAAAAGATTACAAACTGGGAAGAGAAAAAGAAAAATGGTTTGCCAAAGGGAAGAGGCATTGGTATGGCTACCGGATCTTTTGTCACTGGTGCTGGATATCCCATTTATAGAAACGACTATCCCTCTTCTTCTGGTATGATTAGGGTAAATGAAGACGGTACTTCAGCTACATTATATATTAATGCAATAGAAATCGGTCAAGGTTCAGACACAGTCCTATTGCAAATGGCTGCTGAGGCTATGGGGTATCGTTATGAGAACATGAAAATTGTAGCAGGAGATACGGAAACTGCACCTCTAGACTTCGGAGCCTATTCCAGTCGTCAGACAGCATACTGTGGTTGGGTGTGTAAGCGTGCAGGGGAAGAAATTAAGGCGAAGATTCTTGAAACCGCCGGCTTTATGATGCATTTACCACCAGAGGATTTAGAATGTATTGATGGAATGATATTCTCCAAATCTCGTCCTAAGGTTGAGCCCCTATCCTTTGAAGAAGTGGCTAAAAAGTATTTTATTATCAAAGGTCCTTTGGTAGGCACAGGAGTCTATACGGTACCTCGATTAGGGGGAAGCCATAAGGGAGCGGCTGTTGCTACATCCCCTTCCTATAGTTTCTGTACCCAGGCAGCAGAAGTTCAGGTTGATGAGGAAACAGGGGAAATTCAAGTTCTTCATGCTTGGGATGTCCATGATGCTGGGCAGATTATAAATCCTGCTCTAATGGAAGGGCAGGTTCATGGAGCATTTGGTATGGGCTTTAGTGAAACTGTATCTGAGCAAGTCTTGTTTAGCGATAAAGGTAAGATTATTAATGGAGATCTTGCGAATTATCGTATAATATCAGCTCTTGATATGCCTGGCTTTACCAATGATCTTATTCATAGTAATGATGAGCCAGCCACTCCATGGGGACTCAAGGAAATTGGGGAAGGCTCAAACAATCCAACTATGGGGGCAGTAAGAAATGCTATTTTTGATGCCACTGGAGTAAGTGTTGACAGCTTGCCCTTCTCCTATGAAAAATTATGGCGTACAATGAAGGAAAAAAGAGAACGAGATAAAAAATAAAAGTAAAAAGTCCCGGGGCTTGATATGCCTACGGGGCTTTTTTCTTAGGTGTTTTTTATGTGGAAAAGCATAACCTCCTTTAAAAGGAATAAAATCTAATAAAGCATAAAAAAGGAGGTAAAGTTTCTTGAAGATTTTTTTTGTAAAAAAGAGAACCATAGCCACTTATTTTCTTATTTTTATACTAACCAGCGTCTCTATCCTCTATACCCAAGGGATTACCCCTAGAACCATACAAGTATTTATGAATCCAGAGCGCCAACTGCCTATATATAGTGTAGAGACACCAGAAAAGAAAATTGCCATTAGTTTTGATGCAGCATGGGGAGACGAATATACTCAAGAAATACTGGATATTTTGGAAGAACACAATATTAAGTCTACATTCTTTTTAGTGGGTTTTTGGGTAGATAAGTATCCCCATCAGGTGAAAAAAATCTTTGATGAGGGACACGAAATTGGTAATCATTCCAGTACCCATCCGGACATGGCAAAAATCTCCCAAGAAGAAATTATAAAAGAATTAAATGTAACTGGAGAGAAGATAGAAAAAATCATAGGGAAAAAACCTATCCTTCTTCGTCCGCCCTATGGAGCCTATAATAACACTTTACTTACCACAGCCAAGGAAGAAGGCTATTATACCATTCAATGGGATGTAGATTCCCTAGATTGGAAGGAATTAGGTGTAGAGCCTATGGTAGAAAGAGTAACATCAAAAGTAAAAAATGGATCTATAGTATTGTTCCATAACAATGCCAAGTATCTAACCCAAGCGCTGCCCAATATATTAAAAACACTTCAAGATGAAGGCTATGAAATCATACCCATATCTGAACTCATCTATAAAGAGGACTATCACATTGATCATGAAGGTCGGCAACATAAAAACTAGAATATTTATGGGCAAAATAAGGAGATATCTTAAATAAAATACGAAATGACGCTTTTGCAGACAGTGGGGATAACACTGGATGAATGGAAATATTAAAGTCCTTAAGAAGCTTGGGTATCTGAGCATAGCCGGTGGGAAGGCTTAGGATTTAGTATTGGAATGGATGATAGGTGTTATCCACTACTGCAAGTAAGGAATATGTATTTTATTTAAGATATTTTTCTCTTAAAATAAATGGATTAGGGTTCTCTACTTCATTTATCTATGTTCAAATACATAAATTTTAAAAAGAGGTACATCCTAAACATACCTCAAAAAAAAGGAGCGGACATCTATGGAAAAATTTAGCCATTGGATCCACCAACCAGCTATAATCGGAATAACAGGCAGCAATGGAAAGACCACTATAGTGAAAATGGTAGAAGCTATTTTTAGAGAAAATGCTAAAAAAATGATGGTTATTGATGGCTTGGACGTAAAAGGCTCAGAAGAAATTTTAAACAAAATAGACCGGGAAAGAAGTCAATGGATTACTATTGAATTATGCCCCCAGTCTCTAAAACAAGGAAATTTTAAAGAGATTGAATTTGACACCGCAATATTTACCAATTTGTCTACCGACACGGTGGAGGATAAGACGGATTTTCTAAGCATGAAAGAAAATCTATTTGATCCATTAGAAAAAAACAAAAGAGCCATTATTAATGTGGATGATCCCAAGGGGCTTGAAATGATCCAAGGTAAAGGGGATATCTATGCCATTACCTACGGTTTAAAATCAAAATCCACTGCCACAGCATCGAGTATTGATGTGGGAGAAAACATACGCTTTAATTATTGTCTACAAAGAACCTTAGATAGTTATAACCAAAACATCATAGAAGTACAGGAGTTTCCTATAGAAATAAATCTTATAGGATATCATAACATATATAATGCTTTAGCAGCCATTACACTGGCCCTCATCTATGAGATACCTGTGGAGGTCATACAGGAAGCTTTGAAGAAATTTTATCCTGTCCCTAGGAGATTAGAATACAGTTCATTGCCTCCCTACTATGTAGTAGATGACTATGCTCAAAATATCAATAGCCTGGAAACAGCCTTCCAAAGCATTCAAAGCTTAGATTACCATGATGTATTTGTGGTCATGTCTATAGGAGGAAATAAAGAGAAAAGCATAAATAAGAAAAAGGCAGAAACCATTAGCAATTGGGTGTCCTCCCTAAAAATAAAAGGATTGTATCTAACAGATTGTAAAGACATGGAAAATAAAAGGGAAACAAAATCCACAGGTCAAAAAACTTTCTTAAAAACATTAAAAAAAGATCAAATTCCCTTTATATACAAACCCTGTTTGACGGAGAGCATTAAAGAAATACTCACCAAAACCGAGGAAAAGGATCTCATTATGTTATTGGGCACCCAAGAAATGGACAAAGGAAAAGAAATCATAAGAGCCAACATACAAAAAAGACAGCAAAGTCATTACTATTTTTAAATAAAAATCTTCCAAAAGGAAGATTTTTTTCATATTTATGGGACAACAGGAATAATTATGTCTTATACGACATCTATTTATAAAGAACGAGAGTATAGGAAGGGGAGCGGAGGTAATGGTAAATAATACAATGGATACCAATAATGTAGTGCTAGTGGGGAAAGTAAGGGAGGAGTTAAAATTCAGCCATTCAATATATGGGGAAGGATTTTATAATACCACTCTAGAGATTCCCCGTTTGAGTGATGTTACAGATGTTTTGCCCATTACAATTTCAGAAAGACTTTTACAAAATATGGAGTTAGAAGAGGGAGTTGATCTCATGATTAGTGGTCAGCTTCGATCTTATAATAAAATGGTGGAGGGCAGTAATCGATTAATATTAACCACCTTTGTAAGAGAGGTAGATTTCATTATTTCAGAGGAGGAAAATAAAAACCCCAATCAAATTTATCTAGATGGATTTATTTGCAAAAAGCCCTCCTATAGAACAACACCCTTTGGTCGGGAAATAACAGACCTTCTTATTGCAGTAAATAGGCCTTATAATAAATCAGATTATATTCCTTGTATAGCTTGGGGCAGAAATGCAAGATTTGCCCAGGGCTTAGAAATAGGGCAAAGGATAAAACTTTGGGGAAGAATTCAAAGTAGAGAATACCAAAAAAAATATCCCAATGGAGAGGTAGAAAATAAAATAGCCTATGAGGTATCCATCTCTAAAATGGAATCAGTGGAAAAAGAAGAAATAGAAGAAAGTGTGAAGGATTAAAGGTACTACAGAAATGTAGTGCTTTTTTTGTGTGAAAAGAAAGGATATCCCCTTCTAGGAGAATTGTGGTAGAATATATAGAGTAAAAAGACATAGTTTTTATTTAAAATAGGGAACATAAGTTATAGCCCCAGAAAAATAAAGAAAATTGACAATCGACAACTTATATAATAAAATATAGTTGTTACTTTACTTGTGCAAAATATAATAGGAATGAAGGTGACGATTATGGGAGGATTATCTAGATATACCCAAATTGCTTTGGATATGTCCCATAGAATTGTACAGGGAGAATTTACAGTAGGAGAAAGAATATACGGCAGATCTACCTTAGCTAGTCTATATAATGTATCGCCGGAAACCATTAGAAGGTCTCTAGCCCTTTTAGCAGAGGGGGGAGTAGTTAAAGTCAGCCAAGGAAGCGGCGTTATTATTTTATCAAAGGATTTAGCCTATGAATTTATAGAAAAATATAAAGGGAAACATTCTTTAGCCAGTATTAAAAAGGAATTAAGAAATTTATTAGAAGAAAAAAAGAAAATGGATATTAATCTATGGGATATGGTACATAATCTTATTGAATATAGTGATAATCTAAAACATATCAATCCCTACAACCCCTTTGAAATTGACATTGAATCTTCCTATAAAGAGGCAGGCAAAACCATTGCAGAAGTAGAATTCTGGAAAAAAACCGGCGGCACCATTATCGCCATAAAAAGAGGAGAACAGATGATTATCTCCCCAGGACCCAAGTATACCTTAGAAGTTGGAGATACCATTGTCGTGGTAGGGGACCAAGACGTCTATTATAAATTAAAACAATTTTTAAATAAGTTGTAAAGCAATTTATTGTGTTAGATAGATGGAGAGTTTGTTTTATTCTCCATCTCAGGCAGGGATTGCTTCATGTTTTATGTAGGTTCTATCCTAATGAAAGGCAAGCAAAAATTTGGAGTAATCTCCTGTCAATGCGACCAAGAGATATAATCAAAGCAATCTTTTTAGATTGTTTTTTTGTTGTCTAGTTTTTTATAAAACATCTGTTATAATGAAAACAAAGAAAAGATTTTGTATTCCAAAACTATTTAAAGGAGTTTTCCTATGATTCTCAATCAAATTATTAAGTTAACCGCCGAAGACATTATGGATACGGACTTAATAAAAGTAGGAACCAATGCCACATTATTTGAAGTGTGGAATGAAATGGCAATAAAAAAAAGAAATGAAGCCCTTATTCTTATGTCCCATGGAGATAGGGAAGAAGTAAAGGGGATTATCACCTATTCGGATATTGGGGATATGATCAGACAGAAAGTAGATTTACATCAATCGGTGGAGAAACACATGAGAAAAAATGTATATCTTTTCTCCCCCCAAAAACCAGTAAAAGAAGCTCGAGATTTTATGGTGGCTAAAGGCATAGGAAGTTTGCCCATATGGGATGGCAAGAAAATTATAGGTATGATAGATACAATAAGCTTAAGGGATACCTATTATAAAAAGACAGAAGAACTCAGCCAACAATTGAGAACTATCCTAGACCGATTACATGAAGGAGTTTGTGTGATTGATGAGGACGGAATAGTGACTTTTTGGAACAATAGTGCTGAACGAGTATACGGAGTAGAGGCAGAAGAACTACTGGGAAAAAAATTAAGTGATTATTTCCCCACAGCATTATTAGATATGGTCATAAAAAGTGGAGAACCAGTGGAAAATGTTACTCATTCCCCTAGAAAGGATACCTATGTGGCCATATCAGCCAAACCCCTATGGAGTGAAGGGCAATTAGTAGGAGCAGTTTCTTCAGAAAGGGACATTACAGAAATCATCCAATTATCCATGGAACTAGAAGAGGCAACAAATAGGGTAGAGTTTTTGGAGAAAGAATATAGGAAAATAACAGAGGATCAATACCAATTGGGGGGCATCATTGGCAAAAGCAAAAAGCTAACAGAAGCTATTATCTTAGCCCAGCAGGTAGCTAAAGCCAGTGTGAACGTCCTTATTACAGGGGAAAGTGGGACAGGTAAAGAGGTATTTGCCCGGGCTATCCATCAAGAAAGTGCAAGAAAAGGTGACTTTATTGCTATAAACTGTAGCGCTATACCTAGCAATTTGCTAGAAAGTGAACTCTTTGGCTATGAAGGAGGAGCCTTCACAGGAGCCTTGACCAAGGGGAAAAAGGGAAAATTTCAATTGGCTGACCAAGGAACCATCTTTCTAGATGAAATCGGGGAAATGCCCATTGATATGCAGGCCAAACTACTGAGAGTATTACAGGATGGAATGGTACATCCTGTGGGAGGGGAAAAGTCCTTTAAAGTAAATGCCCGCATTATTGCAGCGACCAATCAGAATCTTGAAAAAATGATGGAGGAGGGAACCTTCCGGGAGGATCTTTACTATAGACTAAATGTAGTATCCATTAAATTACCTCCTTTAAGAGAAAGAAGAGAAGATATTCCTTTGCTGATCCATCGCTTTATAAAGGAATTTACTAAGGTTCACCAGCGTAATATTCTATCTATTTCACCCGAAGTATTAAGAATACTTACCGATTATGAATGGAAGGGAAATATTAGAGAACTCAAGAATACAATGGAAAGATTGGTCGTATTGTCAACAAATAATCATATTACCAAGGAGCTTATGCCAGAAGAGATTATTAAGAATATAAAGAAGAGAAAAAATAATCCCGAGGGAGAACCCCAAGAATATGATTTAGAAAAAACCCTTAGGAAGACTGAAATTTCAATAATTCAAGAAGTAATGACTTTAGTGAAAGGCAATAAAAAAAGAGCAGCAGAAATCTTAAACATACCTAGAAGTACACTTTATTATAAATTAAGCCAATATGGTATTGAATAAATAATAACAATGTCAACATTTTAGAAGGATGTCAAAAATCTGACAAAAAGAAGGGTCATGCTTTTCTTTACAGTAAAGTAGCCTGCTAACCAGAATAACACACCTTTTAGAAAAAATACCAAAAAGATGTACTATGAATTTATGTCAATAATTTGACACAGGAGATATTTTTATCCTATAGAAAATATTTATAGAAAAACGCATTCCATTGAAATTAGCGGGAATGCGTTATTTTATTTAAAACATATCGTACTTGGCATGGTTATTGCATATTTATAATTGTGAAAATCCAAACTAATACAAATAAAATAAATTCAGATAAAAGGAGGTGAATTCAAGATGGAATTCCGTTTTCCTTTGAAACAACACGTGGGAGCCCCCTGCAAGCCTATAGTCAAAGAATTGGACGAGGTGAAAAGGGGAGAAAAAATTGCAGAACCTGAAGGTTTAGGTGCCTTTATCCACAGTAGCGTCAATGGAAGGGTGAAATCTGTTAATGAAAATGAAATCCTCATAGAGGCTGAAGAAAAGCAATCTAAAGATTATCTACCCATTAAAGAAACCAATGACAAGCTGGAAGCCATCATGGAGGCTGGTATAGTAGGTGCAGGAGGTGCAGGATTTCCTACCCATGTTAAACTCAAAACCAAAATATCTGGTGGGTATGCGATTATCAATGCAGCGGAATGTGAACCCATATTAAAACATAATGTCCATTACCTTGATGTAGAGGCAAAAAATATTGTCAATGGACTAAAATATATTATGGAAATCACAGAAGCATCCCATGGAATAATTGCTATTAAGCCTAAACATAAAGATACCATTGATGTTTTAAAACAAAATATCGGAAAAGAAGCTATAGAAATAAAATATCTTCCGGATTTATACCCATCAGGGGATGAAAGGGTAGTTATTCGAGAGCTCCTGGGAGTGGAATTAAAACCTGGCCAATTGCCAAGTAGCGCCAATGCCATTGTACAAAATGTGGAAACAGCAAAAAATATAGCTTTAGCCATAGAGGCTAGAAAACCTGTAATAGATAAAGACGTTACCATTGGTGGACGGGTAAAGGATGCAAGAGATGGATTGACCTCTATGGATGTGCCTATAGGCTACCCCGTGATTGAATTAATTAAAGCAGCAGGGGGTTATATAGAGCCCCATGGAGAAATTGTTTTAGGCGGACCCTTTACCGGTAGTCGAGGAAAGGAAAATAGCCCTGTCACTAAAACACTTGGGGGCGTACTTGTAGCCATGCCTTTCCCACAAGATAAACGTAAATTTGGCATATTGGCCTGTGAATGTGGTGCTCAAGAAGATCGATTACAGGAAGTGGTAGAATCCATGGGTGGAGAAGTTGTTGCCCAGGAAAGATGTAAGAGAATGGTAGAAGTCAATGGGAGATATCGATGTGAATTGCCCGGAATTTGCCCAGGGCAAGCACAAACACTTATAAGTTTAAAGAAAAAAGGTGCCGAAGCTGTTCTTGTCGGTAGCTGCGGGGACTGAACGAACACTGTAATGACAGTTACTCCTAGGTTAGGAGTACCAACCTATCACCATACAGATCATGTTCTACGAGCCGCAGGTCAAAGACTAATAAGAAAAATCAAAGACAAATAATTATTTTTATGAAAATAAAGGAGGTATTTCAATGTCTATTACTCCAGAAACTGCAGAACAACACAAAATGGATTATGCGGTAGTATGTTGTAGAACAGAGGTAGGGAAAGTGATTTCTGCTGATGATTTAGAAGATCCAGTAATTTTCCCAGATTTAGAAGATTCAGGCCTATTAACTATTCCTGAAAATTGCTTGAAAATTGGTGAGGTATTAGGGGCAACACTAAAAGAAACGATAGACTCCCTAACTCCTCTTAGTCCAGATTTATTAGAAGGCGTAAAAGCTATGGAAAGTGCAAAAGAGGAAGAAGTAGTAGAGGTAGAAGAAATTCAAGCAACTCCTGCTGTACAAACTGCTTCCCAGCCCGTGGCTATGAATGGTAATGCAGGAGTTCTTAAAATCCATATTGGAGAAGGGAAGGATATCAACTTAGAAATTCCCATGGGATATGGTGCAGGACCAGTAGCTCCAATGGCTCAGGCTCCAGCAGCACAAGAAGCTCAAGTGGTTGAAGTAGCTAAAGATACCGAAAAAGAAGAAGCTATAGTACAAGACAAAAAAGTAAGAGAATTAATGAAGAAGCATTACAAAATTGACAAAGTAGAGGTAGGACCAGAAACAAAAATTGAAGGCACTACTCTATATATTCGGGAAGATATTTGTGACGATGCAGTAAAGGTTAGTGACCTTGTAGTATCCATTAAGTTTGATATCATCACTCCGGATAAATATAACCAATATAGTGAAACTATTATGGACGTTCAGCCTATTGCAACAAAAGAAGGAGACAGCAAATTAGGTACTGGCGTAACAAGAGTATTAGATGGCGTCATCATGATGGTTACTGGAACAGATGAGGGTGGAGTACAGATTGGTGAGTTTGGTTCTTCCGAAGGCATTTTAGAAGAAAATATCATGTGGAATAGACCAGGAGCACCTGATAAGGGAGACATCTTCATTAAAACAGAAGTGGTCATCAAAGAACACACCAACATGGAAAGACCAGGTCCCTTAGCTGCCCATAAGGTTACTGATTTCATCACCCAAGAAATTAGAGAAGCTCTAAAGAAATTGGATGATGAAAGCTTAGTAGTAGAAACAGAGACAATCGAGCAATATAGAAGACCCGGCAAGAAAAAAGTTGTAATTGTTAAAGAAATTATGGGTCAAGGAGCTATGCATGATAATTTGATTTTACCTGTAGAGCCAGTAGGTGTACTAGGTGGAAAACCTAATGTTGACTTAGGGAACATACCTGTAGTCTTAAACCCATTAGAAGTCCTAGATGGAGGAATTCATGCACTGACTTGTATAGGTCCTGCTTCTAAAGAAAACTCCAGACATTATTGGAGAGAGCCTTTAGTATTAGAAGCTATGAATGATCCAGAAGTTGATCTTTGTGCAGTGATCTTTGTAGGAAGCCCACAAATTAATGCAGAGAAATTCTATGTATCTGAAAGACTAGGTATGATTGTGGAAGCTTTAGATGTAGAGGGAGCTTTTGTAACGACTGAAGGTTTTGGAAACAATCACATTGACTTTGTAAGCCATATTGAACAAATCGGTATGAGAGGAATACCTGTTGTGGGAATGTCCTTCTGTGCAGTACAAGGAGCACTTGTGGTAGGAAACGAACACGTAAAATACATGGTAGATCACAATAAATCTGAAGCTGGAATTGAAAATGAAGTATTATGCTGTAATACCCTATGTCCAGAGGATGCATTGCGTGCTATGGTTATGTTAAAAGCTGCTATAGCAGGAGAAGATATCAAAGCACCAGAAAGAAAGTGGAATGGAAACGTTAAGGAAAACAACTTAGAATTAATAGAGAAAACTTATGAAATAGAAATTGATCGAGTAGAAAATGAGCAATCACTACCCATAAGCGAAAAAAGGAAAGAAAAATATTCATAAAAGTAGGTAATGCATATGAAATATGGTGACAAGATTATATATATGGAAGGAATCATCACAGAGGTAAAAGATGGTGCTGTAGAAATAGATTTCAAAGGTAGATTAGGTCATATCAAAGTCCCTATGAGAATGCTTATTACTGACTACCCCTTAGAGGTAGGACAAGAAATAGGACTGAACATGAGTTATTTAGAGGTGTTAAGTCCTGAAATCAATGAAAAATATCGTAGTAATTTAGACAGACAGAAAAATAGATAGGAGGTAGAAAAATGAGTTTAACAATTGTAAAGGGATTACAATCTGAAATTTTTGCTCCCATTACACCACCTTCAGTATTTACTCCTGTGACTATGGAATTAAAGGATATGAAGGTAGCATTGGCTACAGCTGCTGGTGTGCACTTAAAGAGTGATAAAAGATTTAACTTAGCAGGGGATTTTAGCTTTAGAGAAATTCCTGGAACAGCTTCTGCTAGCGATTTAATGGTATCCCACGGTGGATATGATAATGGAGATGTCAATAAAGACGTTAACTGTATGTTCCCCATTGACCGTTTAAAGGAATTAAAAGAAGAGGGCTTAATCGGTGATATCGCCGAAACCCATATAGGATTCATGGGTGGCGGTGGAAATCAACAGAAATTCACCGAGGAAACAGGGCCACAAATTGCACAGCTTCTAAAAGATGAAGGTGTAGATGCAGTTCTTATGACAGCAGGCTGAGGTACCTGCCACCGCTCTGCCGTGATTGTGCAGAGAGCGATTGAGGAAGCAGGCATCCCTACTATTATTATTGCCGCTCTTCCTCCAGTAGTACGACAAAACGGTACGCCAAGAGCAGTTGCTCCCCTTGTACCTATGGGAGCTAATGCTGGAGCACCTAATGATCCAGAAATGCAAAGAGATATTTGTAGAGATTCCTTAAAACAACTCATTGAGATTCAAACACCTGGAAAAATTGTACCATTACCATATGAATATGTTGCTAAAGTTTAATTGAATATCTTGTATCTATCTTCCTTCGGGAAGATAGATACAAAATCCTAAAAAGGGTGAAAGCCATTGAAAATCGACAATGAGTTAGAAATGAGAAGATTGGTGATAAAGGCCTATCACATGGAAGAAGTTGTTATAGGAGAGGGCTTTTCCATCGGAAAGAACAAGCTCACTATACCCTTAGATTTCTTTAAAGATAAAATTGTAGAGAATAAATATATAGAAAATATAGATCTTCATATCATCAAACCCCAAGAGCATGATATTGAGGTAAATAGCATTATGGATATTCTGCCAATTTCCACAAAAGTATTGGGAAGATTAGGAGAAGGGATTACCCATACTCTTACAGGAGTCTATGTCATGATGACAGGGGCTGATGCCCAAGGAAATCAAATGGCAGAGTTTGGTTCCTCTGAAGGCATATTAAATAAGCAGTTATTTCTGGAAAGAGCAGGAACACCAGGGAAGAAGGATATCATTATTCATATAGATATTACCTTCAAAGAGGGACTAATGTCCAGTAGGAAATATCCTCTAGAGGGGCATAAATATTGTGATCAATTTGTTCAGGAAATTAGGAAGGTTATGAAGAAGTTACCAGGTCGTGATTATACCGAAAAACATGAGTTTTACGATAAAATTAGGCCTGGTAAAAAAAGGGTAGCAATTGTTAAACAAATAGCAGGCCAAGGAGCCATGTATGACAACCAATTGTTTACCAAAGAACCTTCTGGTTTTGAAGGGGGAAAATCTATCATTGATATAGGAAATGTTCCAATAATTATGAGTCCCAATGAATATAGGGATGGGGCATTACGCTCTATGACCTAAAGGAGGTGGGCAAATGGGAGTAGGACCTTCAACCAAGGAAACAACTCTTCACCATTTTAGAGATCCCCTATTGGATGTAGCGACTTCTGATGATGATCTCGACGTGGTAGGAGTAATGTTAGTGGGTACACCCCAAGACAATGCAGATAAAAACTTTGTGGGGCAAAGAGTAGGGGCATGGTTAGAAGCCATGAGAGTAGACGGAGCTATATTGTCCTGTGATGGCTGGGGCAACAGCCATGTGGATTATGCCAATACTATAGAGGAAATCGGAAAGAGAAATATACCATTGGTGGGTATGACCTTTGTAGGCACACAAGCCCAATTTGTAGTGACCAATAAATACATGGATACCATCGTGGATTTCAACAAATCAAAAGAAGGTATTGAAACAGAGGTAGTGGGTGAAAATACCGTAAATCATATAGATGCTAAGAAGGCCGTTGCATTACTAAAATTAAAAATGCGAAGGAGAGATTAATGTGAAATTTTCAAAAAGTATTCATGCCATAGACTCCCATACCGAGGGGGAACCAACACGAGTGGTTATAGGAGGAATACCAGCAATACCAGGAAAAACTATGCCTGAGAAAAAAGCCTATTTAGAAGAAAATCTAGATTATGTTAGAACAGCTATCATGCATGAACCTAGAGGACATAACGATATGTTTGGTTCTATTATTACTCAGCCTACTTCTGAAGAGGCTGATTTGGGAATTATCTTCATGGATGGTGGCGGATATTTAAATATGTGTGGTCATGGTTCTATAGGGGCTTCTACTGTAGCGGTAGAAACAGGAATGGTACCTATGGTAGAACCTGTTACAGAATTAACCTTAGAAGCCCCAGCCGGATTAATCAAATCTAAAGTTTTCGTAGAAAATGAAAAAGTAAAGGAAGTATCTATCGTTAATGTACCAGCTTTCCTTTATAAAGAAGATGTAGAAGTAGAAGTACCTGAGGTGGGGAAAATAACTTTAGATATTTCTTTTGGAGGTAGCTTTTTTGCTATAGTCAGTGCTCATCAATTGGGATTAAAGGTAGTCCCCGATAATGCAACTAAATTAAAGGAAATCGGACTTCTAATTCGCGATATTGTTAATGAGCAAGTGGAAATTCAACATCCAACATTAAGCCATATCAAGACCGTTGATCTTGTAGAAATCTATGATGAACCTACCCATCCTGAGGCAACTTATAAAAATGTAGTTATCTTTGGAGAAGGGCAAGTAGATCGTTCACCTTGCGGCACTGGAACTTCAGCCAAAATGGCTACCCTACACGCCAAAGGAGAATTAAAAGAGGGCCAATTGTTTGTATATGAAAGTATTTTAGGTACTTTATTTAAAGGGAAGATCCTTGGAACTACTAAAGTAGCAGATTTTGATGCAGTCATTCCTGAAATTACAGGTTCTGCATATATTACTGGATTTAATCATTTTGTGATTGATGAAGATGATCCTGTAAAACATGGATTTATATTGAAATAATAAATTAAATCTTGGGGAAATTGTATATAAATTCGAGGAAGACTTTATACAATTTCCCTGGATATAAAGCATCAATAGGTAATGAAAATTGAAAAAATTGTCATCCTCTTAACAGAATATTATTACCAAAGAGGGTTGACAATAAAATGAGAAGGGGAGGAATAATATTATGATTAATGTAGTTTTAGGTGCTCTAGGGATCTTTGTAGCATCATTTGCGGTAGTTTTTGGATTAGACCTAAATAAACACAAAGGCAATTTAGAGCAAGAAACAAGCTGGGCAACTACCGGCATCGCTGGACTTATCATTAACTTTATGGACACTTTAGGTATCGGAAGTTTTGCTCCACTAACAGCTACACTCAGGGGCTTTAAACAAGTAGAAGACAAGGTATTGCCAGGGACACTCAATGTCTCCTGTACCATTCCTGTAGTATTGGAAGCTTTCTTGTTTATCTCTGCTGTAGAAGTAGAAATTATTACTTTGATTTGTATGTTAGGTGCAGCTGTAGTAGGTGCAGTAATCGGAGCAGGAATTGTTTCTAAACTGCCAGAGAAAACCATACAAATGGTTATGGGTATTGCTCTTGTAGCTACTGCATTTTTAATGCTAGCTGGTCAACTGAATTGGATTGAAGGACTAGGAACAGGGACTGCCCTTGGCCTAAGTGGAACAAAATTAATCCTTGCAATCGTAGGAAACTTCATCCTAGGAGCCCTAATGACAGCAGGTATTGGACTTTATGCTCCCTGTATGGCCTTGGTATATGTGCTAGGAATGTCTCCAGCAGTAGCTTTCCCTATAATGATGGGATCTTGTGCATTCCTAATGCCAGCAGCTTCCATGAAGTTTGTAAGAGAAGGAGCCTATAATAGAAAAGCTTCTCTAGGCATTACCATAGGTGGTATTATTGGGGTAATCATAGCCGTTCGTTTCTTTAGTTCTTTATCGTTGGATTTATTGACTTGGTTGGTAATCGTAGTTGTAAGTTACACAGCGATTACATTGTTAAAATCAGCTTTTAAACCTAAATCAGTAGATACGATTGTATCTGAATAAAAAGTATTCTTCACATTGGGTTTTGACAAAGGGTCCCCCCCTTTGGCTCAAAATATATCGAGGTAGTGATCTAGATCACTACCTCGATTTTTTAGGATATAGAAAAGCTGGTTATACTCCTCTGGGACCAAACTTTCTTATAGCCCTAGAGCGGCCTAAGCAGCTTTCTCACAATACCTATAATGAGAGAACATCCCTAGCCCCTTAAATCCTCTAAAAGCTTAGTTTTATCCGCTGTTTTTTCGTCTTTATGTTTAATAATTTTTGCAGGGGAGCCGGCCACTACCATACCTGGTTCCACATCTTTGGTGACGATAGAACCCGCTGCTACCACAGCACCTCTTCCAATTCTAACGCCTTCTAAAATAACCGCATTGGCCCCGACGACAACATCATCTTCTATTATGACTGGAGTACTACTAGGAGGCTCTAAAACCCCGGCCACCACAGCACCTGCTCCTAGATGAACATTTTTACCTAAGTTCCCCCGCGCACCAATAACAGCATTCATATCTACCATGCTGCCTTCTCCAACACTTGCTCCAATATTAATCACTGCTCCCATCATAATGACGGCATTTTTCCCGATGTGGGCACCTTCTCTAATGACAGCTCCTGGTTCTATCCTGGCATCAATATTTAGCAAATCTAATTGGGGGATGGCGGAATGACGCCTATCGTTTTCCATATGCACTTGCTTAATTTGTTTTTTGTATTTTTCTAGAAAAGAATGAACTTCTTCCTTTTCCCCAAATAAAATCCAGAATTTATCCTGACCAAAATATTTTATGTCACCAAAATATGAGGATGATAGGTCTCCCTGAATATAAACCTTCACAGGTGTAGATTTTTGAGCAGCTTTTATATATTTGGCAATTTCATAGGGATCGGTTAAATCAAAGTGCTTACTTAAATTTTTATTTCCCATTTTTTATGCTCCTTTATTCATATTTCACACTGTTCTGTAGGGATGGACCACCCTGTCCATCAGATCCTCTCTTATTTATTTTCCTCCAAAAGTGTTCCCATATTGTAATAACCCTTTTCCTTCCCAAGGATATATTGGGCAGCTTTTATTGCCCCAGCAGCAAAGATATTTTTAGATAGGGCACGATGTTTAATTTCAATGATTTCATCATTTCCTGCATAGAGTACGGTGTGTTCTCCTACTATAGTGCCTCCCCTTATGGCATGAATGCCGATATCCTTTTTCCCCCGATGATCCTCTTTGGTATGGCGTCCATAGACAAAAATTCTATCTTCCTTTAGGGATTGGTCAATACCTTCTGCTAGCATTAAGGCTGTACCGCTGGGGGCATCCGCTTTTTTATTATGATGTTTTTCAATGATTTCTATATCAAAGGAGTCCTCTAGGACTTTTGAAATTTTTTGTACTATTTCTAGAACCACATTTACTCCCAAGGACATATTGGCACTATGAAAAATGGGAAGAGTAGTGGAAAGTTCCAGCAACCTTTCTTTATTTTCTGCGGTCAAACCAGTGGTTGCCATGACTAGAGGAAATTTTCTTTGTAAAGCAAAATCCACAATATGCTCAAAGGCGTGATGATGGGAAAAATCGATAATCACATTAGCCTCTTCATGGCATAAGGATAGATCATTATATACCGGATAAGAGTTATGAAATTTATCAGGGTTTCTATCAAAACCAGCTGTAATGTGAATATCAGGATTAGATTCAATAAACTTAGTGATTACCTGGCCCATAGCTCCATTACATCCGCTTAAAATCACTTTTAACATTCTCATACCCCCTTTTTAAACTTTCCAATTCAATATCTTAGGTGGGGATGCCTCTAAGGTTTGCCTATATACTAGGATAAGGAAAGGCAAGCAAAAACATAGAGGGATTCTCCACAGGTATAATGAGTTATTTGAGAATTTAATCTAAAGCAAAACCATAATCTGTTAAAGCTCTCTTTAAGTTTTCTAGGTTTTTTGGCTCCATATTTACCAAGGGAAGACGAAGATGACCCGCTTCAAAGCCCAAAAGATTCATAGCAGTTTTAATGGGAATAGGGTTGGTTTCTATAAAAAGAGCATGATTTAGGGAATTCATTTTAAGCTGTATTTCCAGACTTTTTTTCACATCTCCCTGAAGATATTTCATGACCAGATCATGCATATCCTTGGGTACAATATTGGCAGAAACAGAGATTACTCCAATTCCCCCAAGAGACAATATGGGTACTACTTGATCATCATTTCCAGAATAAATAGCAAAATCAGGTCCACATAGCGCAGCGATATCAGCGATTTGACTAATGTTACCACTGGCTTCCTTTACGCCTACAATATTTTTATGTTTTGATAGAGTCTGTAGAGTAGCAGCAGTTATATTCATTCCCGTTCTTCCGGGAACATTGTAAACAATAATCGGAGTAGATACTGCGTCAGCTATAGCCGTAAAATGGGCAATAATTCCCTGCTGCGTGGACTTATTATAATAGGGATTAATAATTAGAAGACCATCTACCCCTAAACCCTCAGCATATTTGGACATTTCTATAGTATGGGCAGTATTATTGCTACCTGTGCCTGCAATCACGGGAATACGTCCATGAATTCTTTCTACCGTGAATTTAATGGTTTCCTTCTGTTCTTGCTCACTCATGGTAGAGGCCTCGCCTGTGGTGCCACAGACAATAATTGCATCGGTACCTTGCTGGACATGCCAGTCTAAATTTTTACCAAGTTGCTTAAAATTGATTTCCTTTTCATCAAAAGGAGTCACAATAGCTACTCCAGATCCTCTGAAAATTTCCATAATCATTCACCCTTTCCTCTTTTATTTATTTTCTATCTTTCTTCTATGAGCATCCTATTAAGTCCTTTTCTAAAAGTAATTCAGCTATTTGTACAGCATTTGTCGCTGCTCCTTTACGAATATTATCAGCCACCACCCATAGATTAAGCCCATATTCCACACTCTCATCTTTTCTGAGTCTGCCTACAAAAACTTCATCCTTACCCTGAGCAAAGGAGGCTAGAGGATAAATATTATCAGAAGGCTCATCCAAGAGGATAATGCCAGGCATATCCCTTAAAATCTCCCTTACTTCTTCCATCTTAAAGGCCTTTTCAAATTCTATATTGATACTCTCACTATGACCATAAAATACAGGCACTCTTACGGTAGTGGCAGTAATGCCTATGGAATGGTCATTAAGTATTTTTTTTGTTTCTTCCATCATTTTCATCTCTTCCTTGGTATAACCGTTTTTCAAGAAGTAGTCTATATGAGGAATACAGTTAAAGGCAATTGGGTGAGGATAAAATTCTGGATTATTTCCTTTAATTCCTTCTTGTAAGTCCTTATAGCCTTTAGTCCCCGAGCCAGATACTGCTTGATAGGTGGAAAAGACTACTCTTTTTATTTTATAGGAATGATGTAATGCCTTTAGGGGGAGTACGGCCTGAATAGTAGAACAATTGGGATTTGCTAGGATGCCCTTATTTTTCATTACAGCCTCAGGATTTACTTCAGGTACAATTAGGGGAACGGAAGGATCCATTCGAAAAACACTACTATTGTCTATGATTATAACTCCTTTAGATACAGCTGTCGGGACATAGACTTCACTAATTGCTCCACCGGCAGCAAAAAAAGCCAAATCAACATGATTGAAGGATTCGGCATTTAATTCATTCACTATATATTTTTTTCCTCTGAAGTCAAGTTCTAAACCAACTGATCGAGAAGAAGCTAAGACATGCAAGTTATTTATGGGAAAGTTTCGTTCTTCTAAAATTTCTAATATCTTTCTTCCTACCATACCCGTTGCTCCTACCAGAGCGACGTTTAATTTTCTATGCATACAAATACCTCCCACATGACTATATTCATAATATCTCTATATTATATGTATAGAATATAAGAGGGGGAGTATTACACAATTATCAAATAGACAGAAAGAATTTACACTCTATGCCCCAAGAAATTCTAAAAATTCCTTTTCACTGCAACCAGCTAGGGAACATAACTGAACAAGAATTTGTTCTTTTAAATCTCCATATTCAAAGTCCTTGGTATGCTTGGCAGCATAATCTAAGGCAGAAATTATTGTAAGCATATCTTCTTTAGGTAATTCTTGGATAGTAATTTTGTTAAAGTCTTCCATGGCGTAACCTCCAAATTATAGTCTTATCATTATTATAACAAGGTTGTCGAATAAAGCCAAGATATGGAATAAAAAGGAGAAAAATTAGAGGGGGAGATGGTGGGCCTATGATGGAGATAGTACAAGGGGATATGAAGAAGATAAAATCTTAAATCTAAATAGAAGGAGGGAAAATAGATGAAAATTACTCCATTGCAAGATATTCAAGAACTTTATCAGGAGGCTATTTATCTAAGGAGAAAATTACACAAAATACCGGAGATGGCCTTTCAGGAGTTTAAAACCAGTAAATTTATTAGCAACTACCTTAAAAATCTAGGATTAGAGGTGCAGGAAAATATAGCAGGTACAGGGGTTATTGCCTATCTTCCAGGAATTAAAGGTAAAAAAACCTATGCTTTCCGTGCGGATATGGATGCTTTACCTGTGACTGAAAGGACTCGAGTGGATTTTGCATCTATTCATCATGGAAAAATGCATGCCTGTGGTCATGATGGACATATGACGATACTTCTCCTGTTGGCAAAAGTTCTTTGTAAAAATAAGAAAACCCTACAGGATAACCTTCTTTTTATCTTTCAGCCCGGAGAGGAAGGTCCAGGGGGAGCGCTTCCCATGATTCAAGAAGGGATATTGGATCAATATCATGTAGACTCTATTTTTGGTCTGCATATTTACCCAGAAATTGAACAAGGGAAAATAGGATGTTGCCCTGGCCCTATGATGGCACAAAACGGCGAATTTGATATTATCATCAAAGGAAAGAGTGGTCATGGTGCCCGCCCTCAGGAGGGTATTGACAGTATAGTGATGGCGTCCCAACTCATTGCCGCCCTTCAAAGTATTATTAGCAGAAACATTAATCCCATTGAGGGAGGAGTCGTAACCGTAGGCACTATAAAAGGAGGAGAGGCTAGAAATATTATTGCAAAGGAAGTATTGCTGGAAGGCACCCTCAGAGCCTTTATAGAGGAAATATATGAGGATATTAAAGAAAGATTAAATAAAAATGCTCAAGGGGTGGCAATGGCCCATGAAAGTATAATAGATGTGTGCATAAGGGATATGTACCCTCCAGTGAATAATCATGAAAAGTTATTTAAGTATTTTAAAAGAGCAATACCCGAAGAAAATTTGCAGATTATAGATCCTCTAATGATTTCTGAAGACTTTTCCTACTATCAAAAAGAAATCCCCGGTCTATTCTTTCTACTAGGTTCACAAAATCATGGAAAAGGATATATTCATGGGCTACATTCTAATCAATTTAATTTTGATGAAAAAATATTATTAATAGGTGTGGAAGCTTTTTATCGTATTTTAAAAATTATGGGAGGGATAGAATAAGGGAAGGGTAAATTTTGTTTTAGAATATAGGTAAATCCCAAGCAACCAATAGAATAGATTAAACCTTTTCTTTACTTTAAAATTCACTCTAACAATTCTTGTGAGAGTTATATCAATATGATAAAATCTAAAGAGAATATAAACAAGAGGAGATAGACGTGAAAAAAACAAAGATCACCCTATTATTGATATTACTGACATTGATTTTTCCATCACCGGCCTTTGCAGATATTCCCTCTACAGGATGGACAGGCCATGGATTGTACCTATTAAAAGATGATAATATATATGTAAACTCTGCAGAGATAGACATTATTATCAACAATGATCAAACTACTACAGTAGAAGCCAAATATGAACTTGAAAATAAAGAAGATAATACCATAAGTGTATATATGGGAGTACCTGAGCATGAAGTTGAATTACAGAACTTTACCAGCAAAGTTTTACCCTATCGCTATGGAAACAAAAAGGTAAGTGGCAGTGCCATAAATAGCCAAATCAAGGACTTAAAAGTAAATTACAACAATTGGAGAACATGGTATGCTCCCTTTCAGGCAAAAGAGAAAAGAACAGTAGAATTCACCTATAAAGTAGATAATAAATATATAAGCGAGGGGAGATATCTCATCTCCTATCAAATGGATCATATCAAGTCATGGAAAGGCAAGCCCCAAAATGTCCATGTGAAAATTCATTTTGAGGATAAAGAAGTGAAAATATACAATTTTGGTAGTGAATTTAGTGTGCAGCCCAAAGTGAAAGAAGACTTTACTTTAGAGTGGAGTTTTAAAGATTTCGCAGGCAATGAAAGTATTGATTTTGATTATTATTTTGTGAATGATGAAATTATAAAATATTTGGAAAAGCATTCCTCTAGTAAAATCAAAAATATCACCAATGCCTATGTGAGCAAAGATTATCCCCAAGTAATCCAATTGGGAAAGGAATATTTACAAAGCTCTGAAGGTGGACAACTACAGAGGGAAATATATTTTCTGATGGCAGATGCCTATGAAAGAACAGGACAACCTGAAGAAAGCCTCATTGTGTATCAACTCATTGAAGGAAATCCAGGTTTTCATGAAGGGATTCAGGAAAAAATGCAACAGCTTATCACCTATAATAGAGTTTTGGATTATTATCAAATTGAGGATTATAAGCAGATGTATCGCCTATTGTCACAGGTGAAGGAGGACCCCCAATATAGTTTTATTTACAAGGACTGGGCAGAAAAACAAATGAAAACTATTCCTACGGAGGAACTCAACAAGATAATAGAAGAGGAAAGAGAATATCATGGCATAGAAAAAATCATACGGGATTTTACCAATGGAGTTTATAATAATTATATTCTAATTGGACTTGGAGGGCTAATTGGGATTGGCGGAGCTATAAATATGATTAGAAAGAAGAAAAACGATAAAAAATCTTTATTTAAAAAATAAGAGATCTTCACGAGAAAAGAATAAAAAAAGTGTTTTTCCATATAATATCTGACAGATTAAGGAGGTTATTGTATGGCAAAATCTAAGAAAAAAAAGAAAGAGTTAACCCCCAATGATATATTAAAGTTGGAAATAGCAGAAGAACTGGGCTTGATGGAAAAAGTAAAAGAAGTAGGGTGGAGTGGGTTAACGGCTAGAGAAACAGGAATGATTGGTGGCATAATGACCAGTAGAAAAAAGCAAAAACAAAAAAGAGAAGAAGCCACCACTGAAGAAGAAAAATAGAACGGAGTTGTAGAAAAATATGTACCATCAATTTGCACAAGTATATGATAGGTTAATGGGGGATGTGGACTATGGAGAATGGGCAGATTATTTAGTCAAGCTTTTCCAACAGTATCATAAAAGTCCCCAAAGAATTCTTGATTTAGCCTGTGGAACAGGCAATATCACTATTCCTTTAGCCAAAAAAGGATATGAAATTATAGGCGTAGATCTATCGGAAGATATGCTATCCATAGCAGATCAAAAATCCAATAGCCAGTCGGTAAATATACAATGGATGTGTCAGGATATAAGAGAGCTACAGGGGTTTAAAAATATAGATGCTATCATTTGTGCTTGTGATGGATTGAACTATGTTTTAAGGGAAGAAGAATTAGAAGATGTATTTTTAGACGCTTACCAACTTCTTAATCCCAAGGGCATTTTTACCTTTGATATGAATTCACAATTTAAAATTGCGGAGGTTTTAGGCCAAAATACCTTTGCCGATGCCGGTGAAGATATTTCTTTTATATGGGATAATTATTATGATGAAGATAATGAAATTGTTGACTTTGAACTGAGTTTTTTCCTTAAAGAAGGAGATGTTTATAAAAGATTTAATGAATTTCATCAACAGCGGGCTTACTCCACGCAAAAAATAGTGAATCTATTAATGAAAGTGGGTTTTAAAAAAGTAGAAAACTTTGATGCCTTTACTTTTAACAGGCCATTATCTATAAGTGAAAGAATTCAATATATTGCCGAAAAATAAATTCATTCATAAGATATTGCTGAATAGTTATAGAAATTTTAGATCATAATAATATCTGAGAAAGGTTAAAAAGTGTCGAAAATAAAAGAATAATATAGTTTGACACAGGTAACCTTTAATGGTAAACTATAGAAGAAGTAGGGAAGCTGCTTAGACTTTGGGAATTTATTAAAGGCTTGGGTAGCGGATATGCTATCAAATTATGTGTTAAGTTTTAGGAGGAATGTTTAAGATGGAAAAAGGTACAGTAAAATGGTTTAATGCAGAAAAAGGTTTTGGATTTATTTCTAGAGAAGATGGAAGCGACGTATTCGTTCACTTTTCTGCTATAAGCATGGATGGATTCAAAACTTTAGAAGAGGGACAAGAAGTTGAATTCGAAGTTGTTGAAGGAGAAAAAGGTCCACAAGCTACAAATGTACAAAGAGCATAATTAGTCGGACTAATTAATCATACATTGAAGTAGCCAAAACCCTATGTTATCTGCATAGGGTTTTTATTGTATATACATACTATAGATACACAATATAGTTTTTTACTCTAATACGAAAAGACGATATTTATTTAGCCAAATTTAAAATTTTCTATGGATAAAATTAATAGGCAGAGGAGAATAGAAATATGAAAGATTACTTAGTCAGAGCCATTACTACAGATGCACCCCTTCGTGCCTTTGCAGCAACAACAAAATATATGGTAGAGGAAGCCCAAAATACTCATCAATTAAGTCCCCTTACCTCTGCAGCTTTAGGACGGGTCCTAACGGCTGCCACTATGATGGGTGAAATGCTTAAAAATGAAGAAAGCAAATTAACCCTGCAGGTAAAAGGTGATGGCCCTATGGGAAGTATATTAGCTACAGGAAATGGAAGGGGAAAAGTAAAGGGATATGTGGATAACCCTGCAGTGGAATTGCCCTTAAATAGGGAAGGAAAACTTGATGTAGGTGGAGCAGTAGGACAAGGCACCCTCACTGTAATCATGGATTTAGGGCTGAAAGAACCCTATGTGGGAAAAGTGGCCTTGATCAATGGTGAAATAGCAGAGGATTTAACACACTATTTTGCTACTTCTGAACAAACACCTTCAGCCGTGTCTTTAGGAGTATTGGTAGATAGGGATAGAAGCATAAAAGCAGCAGGGGGTTTCATCATACAAGTACTCCCCAATTGTCCAGATGAGGTCATAGAAACCTTAGAATCCAATCTTGCTCAATTGCCATCAATTACGGAATTACTTTCCCAGGGGAAGAGCCCTGAGGATATTCTACAAATGGCTTTGCAGGGATTTACAGTGGCATTTTCTGCCCAAAGACCCCTAGAGTACATTTGTGATTGTAATCGTGAAAGATTGGAAAAAGTTTTAATTAGTTTAGGAGAAAAAGAACTTAGGGATATGATTGAAGAAGATGGACAAGCAGAGCTACAATGTCATTTCTGTAAAAATAAATATCATTTTTCTAAGGGCGAGCTAGAAGACTTATTAGATAGTGCCAAATAAAGACGAAGAGGAAGAAATGCAGGGCATAGGGGACAGCCTCTGGGCTGTTCCCCAAAAAGATAGGATTTTTCCTCAAAGGCATAGAATGATCATCCTCTTTCAGATCATCTTGAGAGCTATCATGACCAAGGCGCCTATGATTTGCATTAGAGGATAATGATCTGTATCCGTGGAAATTAAAGGGGTTCAATAAAGAGAAATATTATTTTAAAAAATAATCATTTTTTCCCTTGACGAATAAATCATTCTAGGTTATACTAATACTTGTCGCTGAAAGACAACGACACAGGGTCGCATAGCTCAGCTGGGAGAGCACCTGCCTTACAAGCAGGGGGTCATAGGTTCGAGCCCTATTGCGACCACCATATGGCCCGGTAGTTCAGTTGGTTAGAATGCCAGCCTGTCACGCTGGAGGTCGACGGTTCGAGTCCGTTCCGGGTCGCCATATTTGCCCAAATAGCTCAGTCGGTAGAGCAGAGGACTGAAAATCCTCGTGTCGGTGGTTCGATTCCGCCTTTGGGCACCATATTTATGCGGAAGTGGCTCAGTGGTAGAGCATCGCCTTGCCAAGGCGAGGGTCGCGGGTTCAAATCCCGTCTTCCGCTCCAAGGCGGCATAGCCAAGTGGTAAGGCAGAGGTCTGCAAAACCTTTATTCCCCAGTTCAAATCTGGGTGCCGCCTCCATTTTTGTTTTTAAATAAATATTCGCCGGGGTGGCGGAACTGGCAGACGCACAGGACTTAAAATCCTGCGATCCCAAAGATCGTACCGGTTCGATTCCGGTCCTCGGCACCATACATAGGGAATGTGTACAAACTAGCGAAGCTAGTTTTTTTTATTTTAGAATACCAACTTCATGGGCCTTTTCAATAATACTATCCCGAATGGACTCGTCCTCAACCATTTCACTGATATCCTGTCCGCTGAAGACATCAGTGTCTAAGAGATCTTGCCACTCAGCTATATGGGTCACATCGTACACCACTCCGTCAATAGCAATATATTCTGGTTGCTCATTTTTACCATTATATTGAGAAAGTTCTTCTAGGGTATAAGATACAGGTTCATTTTGAATGTCAACCATAGCTTCTTCAGTCCCGTAGCTAGAAGGATTCATTGTAAATAGAAATAAAATGGCAAGAGAAAAAAGAAAATAGGATATCTTACGATGCAACTTTTTCACTCCTCTCAGAAAAAATATTTGGTTAAATTTTATCATAGTTTTTATGAAAATAGGACTATATTTGTAAAAAACTTGTTTCTTTCAATATTATTTTGAAATATATATAGTAAAGTTGACCCTGGGGGTAAGAAGAGAAATTTTTCTATTTCACATGTTTATATTATATTGCAGGGAATAATCATTCTATGGTAAACTTGATATGCATAAATTATTATTATAAGAATGGTTTATCGTTGAAGTAGAGTTAATTGAGGAGGATAACATGCAAAATTATTTTATTTGGATAATTATAGCCTATTTTATAGGTAACTTTGCAACATCCTATTTAACTAGTAAAATGATGGGGAAAATTGATATTAGAGAGCATGGCAGTGGAAATGCAGGAGCTACAAATGTTCTTAGAGTATTAGGGGTAAAGGCGGCCCTAATCACCTTTATTGGAGATGCTCTTAAAGGAGCTATTGTAGTTTTGATGGTAAGACCTCTTGGTCATGCCCAACTAACCCTAGCCTGCGGTTTAGCAGTAATCATTGGCCATAATTTTCCTCTATTATTAAAGTTCAAAGGGGGAAAGGGCATTGCAACATCTATAGGAGTATTTTTAGTCGTTGACCCTCTAGCAGCTGCCATATCCGTTGGTCTGGGCATGATTCTTATTGTAAAAAGCAAATATGTTTCTCTAGGATCCATCACAGGAATGGCTTCTCTACCCTTTGTGCTGCTTATTTTGAGAAGACCTTTGGAAATCGTTATTTTTGGTTTGTTGGTGGGACTTTTGGCGGTATATCAACATAGAACCAATATTAATAGGCTACTTAAGGGGACAGAAAATAAAATAGGAAGTAAAAGAAAAAAATAATAAATAACAATGATCAGATAGAAAGAAAAAGGGGTTATCGCGAAAGCCATACATAAAAATCAGTACTCTCTTAGTGAGAGTACTGATTTTTTGTAAAAAAGAAAAAATGGCTAATCCAGACCATCTTTCCTCCGTTACCCTACAGTCCCTTTTCATGTGACTTAAAAATAAATGAATTAGTTGTGCTCAGTAAATGGACAATTTGTTATAAAAATTTTTAATTGTTCATTAACATCATTTTCAGTTTACCCCATAATAAACTAATGAGCAAAACTAACCCCGCATAGCCTTCAATGGGATATAGATACTTTACTAGATTAGAAAAACCTATATTGCTCAATAAAAAAGTGAAAAACATCACGGCAAAGCTAAGAAATTTAGCCTTTTTATTATGAATATCTACAATACGACCAATAAAGCCAAAGGCACTGCTTACAGCAGTAGTGTATATTCCGATAAATAGCATTATGCTGTACAATCCCTGAATTTTAGGAGAGATTTTTTCTGCTACGTAAAGCATAGGGATTTCCATATTTATTCCCTCAGCAATGACACCCCAGAGGGCTAGAGTAATCGCCAAAGCACATAGACCTAAACCCAATCCCCCAAAGATGGCCCCTTTTTTAATAGAGTCTTTATCTTCTGCTTGGGCTCCTAGAGGACCCAAGACAGCAATGGAAATAATCGTGTTAAAGGAGATGTAGAGGATAGCGGCAAGGGCCCAATGACCAATAAGACTATTGGGAGGAGAATAAAAATCTATTGCACTTAAGGGAAAAGTATTGTTTACAATAGAGAGGATACTGATCCCAAAAATAGAAACCAATAAAAAGGGCACCAATAGACTCATGGAGTTAATTAGGCCCTCCATGCCAGCTAGAAGAGTAATCAAAGTCAAAAGGGCCATAGCTATACTGCCCCATTGACTGGAAATGCCAAATTGTTGTTTCACTAATGCGCCTGAACCCGCCAACATAGATACAATGGTACCAAATAAAAAAAAGGTAATGATGGCATCAACAAGTCTTCCAAAAATTTTACCAGTAGAAAAATTAATGATTTCTATATGAGATGTACATTGTAATTTAAAGCCCAGATCCATAATGATATACCCAAAAAGTATGTATAAGATAGTGGTGAGAAGTAAACCCAGTATGCCATTACTACCGAATACAGCAAAAAACTGAAAGATCTCCTGTCCCGACGCAAATCCTGCTCCAATAACTGCCCCAATATAAGTAAAGGCAATTTTATAGGGAGAAATACTTCTATTCTTCATGATATAGCCCCTTTCAAAAATACAAATGGTCATAGTATATAAATATATAGGGGATAATAGATATATTACTTATAGTTGGAGGGAAATATTGTTTCCAACAAAAGCTGAAGGGTAATATAAAGAAAAATGATAAAAGCATGCTTTAAAAGTGGATTTACAAAAAAGAGAAATTTTTGAAAGGAGAAGGAATAGTAGATGAACAATCCTAAAGAAACTATGCTAAAGAAAAAGATATGGGCAGTAATGGGTGTAACATCAGATAAAGAAAAGTTCGGATATAAAATATGGAAAATCCTAAAGGACAATGATTATGAAGTCTATGGGGTAAACCCAAAATATGAAGAAATTTATGGGGAAAAATGCTATGCCTCTCTTAGTGACCTGCCCAAGACACCAGAAGTCATAGATTTCGTTGTGCCTCCTGCTATAACTATGAAAAGCTTAGAAGAAGCCAAAGAATTAGGCGTGAAATACCTATGGTTTCAGCCAGGAACATGGGATGACAATGTATTGAAAAAGGCAGATGCCCTAGGATTTTATCACATAGAGGATTGTGTATTAGTTACCCTAAGGGGAGAACACTAAAAGAGTAAAGTATTAAGAAACATAGGGAAATTTTCACCGAGATAGCAAACTACCTGAGAATCTAGTGTGGAACCAATCGTAGGTGTACTCCATAGCTGCAAATGAGGAATGTAGATCTTATTTGAGATATTTTCCAGCCAAAGAACAAGGGATCAGATTCGTGAATCTGATCCCCTTTTAGTTAGTCCAAATACAAATTTGCCTTTTCTACCAGTTCATCCATGACATCCTTTACACTTTGAATCCTATCAATTCGATAGGCATTCACACCGGCAAAGGCAAAACCACCTTCCATATTGCCCCTTTGGGCATTGATTAAAGCTTGAGCAATACAGTAGGGAGCTTGAGTAGGGTTGCAGGGTTTTAAGCAGTTACTCATACATTTAACAGGTTTTTGATCACCGGCTTTCACTTTCTTTAAAAAACCATTATTAATAGCTCTGCCAATCATTCCTACAGGACTTTGAATAAGGGTTAAATCATCTTTTTGAGCCCTTACATAGGTATTTTTAAACTCTTGTGAGGCATCGCACTCAAAGGTAGCTGCAAAACGGGTGCCTATTTGGACACCAGCGGCACCACACTTAATCAAATGGGCAATATCCTTACCGTCAAAAATCCCTCCTGCTGCAATGACGGGAATTTTCTTATGGTATTTTTGCTCAAAAGGTTTAATGGCCTCAAAAACTTCCAATAGGATAGAAGACAAATGAGTAGATGGATTGTCTAAGTCTTCTCTGGAAAATCCTAAATGTCCTCCGGCATCTGGTCCTTCCACCACAATAGCATCGGGAATGACTTGATGACGCTTATCCCAAGTTTTACAAATCACAGCAGCAGTTCGCCCGGAGGACACAATAGGAGCGATTTTAGTGTCACTGTCCTTAGTGAGTTTGGGGAGATTTAAAGGTAATCCGGCTCCAGCAAAGATAATGTCCACCTTGCTTTTTACCGCCTCTACTACCATTTCATCAAAATTATTTAAAGCAGTCATAAGATTAAGGCCAATAATGCCCTCCCTACAAATTTCCTTGGCCCTTTGGATATGATATTTAAGGGCTCGAATATTTGCCTGCCTTTTATCTTTACTATAATCTGGCTCATTAAAACCTATCTCCACACCTGAAATAACACCAATGCCCCCTTGGGCAGCAACGGCACCAGCGAGAGAAGAAAGAGAGATACCAACCCCCATCCCACCTTGCACAATAGGCACCCTTGCAATAAGATTTCCAATTCTCAATTCAGGTAATTTCATAGCATACCTCCATGTATTATTAGATATTAGTACCTAGTATAAATATCTAATAATAAGTATACTTCTTTTTCAGAGAAAAGAAAAGGATAAACCCATGAAAAAGAAAAATTTACTAATAGTACAAATATCTTAAAGGATAGAAATAGCCTAATCAAAATATGTCTTGGTAGACAAATTAAAAAGATGCCTAGAATATAGGCATCTTTTTGGGGCTTGATTCATAAAGCTTAGATATCTTTGAAATTTACTTAATAGAATTTCCTATTTCTTTTCCATAGGCAATACATTCCTCTAAAGAAGCCGCATCAGGGAACCATAAGGTCTTATGACCATCATTTATAATTTCGAAGCCACCCTTTTGCAGTTCTTCAGTGATCATTTTTATAGACTCACCGCTCCACCCATAACTTCCAAAGGCAGCGGCTTTTTTCTTTTTAAATCGAAGTCCTCTCATTTGTTCTAATATAGCGGCAACAGAGGATAGAATACCTCCATTGATAGTAGAGGACCCGACCAATACAGCCTTAGACTTAAATACATCGGTAATAATGTCATTTTTATCTTTTCTACCACAATTGTGAAGAACAATTTCTACCTCTGGATTTACTTCCTTAATGCCTTGAGCAATGGTTTCCGCCATTCGTCGGGTACCATTCCACATGGTATCATAGATTAGGGTAACTTGATTTTCCTGATAATCCTTAGCCCATTCCATATATTGGTTTACAATTTGTAGAGGATCTTCCCTCCATATTACTCCATGACTTGTACAAATAAAATCAACAGGAACATCCAAAGCCACCACTTCATTAATCTTATTTTCTACCAACTTACTAAAAGGAGTCAATATGTTGGCATAGTATTTGATCGCTTCTTGATATAGCTCAGCTTGGTCAACCAGATCATTGTAGAAGAACTCTGAACAATAGTGTTGTCCAAAAGCATCGTTACTAAATAGAATGTTGTCTCCAGTTAAATAACAGAACATACTATCTGGCCAGTGGAGCATTCTTGCTTCAATAAAAATAAGATCTTTCTTTCCGATATTCAGAGTATCTCCAGTTTTTACAGGTACAAAGTTCCAATCTTGGTGGTAGTGCCCTTTAAGAGATTTAATACCATTTTGTGTACAATAAATAGGGGTATTAGGGATTTCCCTCATTAACTCAGGTAAGGCTCCACTATGGTCAATTTCAGCATGATTGGCAATTATGTAATCAATCTCATTTAAGTCAATCTCTTTTTTTAGATTTTCCACATATTCCTTAGCGTAGGGTTGCCATACTGTGTCAATTAATACCGTTTTTTCATCTCTTACTAGATAGGAATTATAGGTAGATCCTCTGTGCGTGGAATATTCCTCCCCGTGAAATTTTTTTAGTTCCCAGTCTGTTTTTCCTACCCATGTTACATTTTCTGTTACTTTAAAAAAACCCATGGATTTTCTCCTCCTTAATGAATTGTAACAACATGTCCATCACTTTATCTATTTACCTTTTTACCCCAAAATATGTATAATAACCGAAAAATAGAGGATGTTTTTCCATGAAAATACAAAAAATCCCTCTTAACAATATTGAAGGATCTTTTCAACAAAATTATTTATAACGATATAAAATGATTTCTAAAAAATCATCTTCTATATTAATTTCCTTTCTATCGGTCATCATACCTATGAGAGAAAGTTCAGGGTCAAAAATACTATCCCCTGTAAGTTCCCAATAATACTCTTCCATTTCCTCCTGTTTTTCCATATTTAAATATTTTATTAAGTCTTTTATTTTTTTCTGTTCCTTTGGATTATAATTACTTTTTACATAGATTTTAAACTGCTTTTCCTCTTCTTTAAAGTTAATAGAAATGTCATTAGCACCCATAGAAAACAAATAAGTCATTAAATCATCCACGATCTTTGTCACTCTTTTTCTAAAATGTTTCATAGATTATCTTCCTTTCTGAAGGCCTCAATGATAGGAACCAATAGGGCAGCTACAATGCCTGCTGAAAATCCATTATTATAAAGATTCAGCCCACCATGGATTGTGCCAACATTTAGTACTACCGAGGAATGAAGAAAGGCTGCCAATATGCCATATTTCCAACCATATTCTCCAGCGATAGGTGCTAGTGACGTGCCAAATAAGGCGGCTAATTGAATGGAGGGGTCATTAACATGCCATATTTTTGTTAGAGAACCTAAAAAAACACCGATAAAAATTGGCAAGATATTTTTAGGATGCTTACCAAAGGCTGCAAATCCTGCCACAGTAAATATTCCCGATATAGTTGGTCCATTGATATCCCCATTGATGAGTAATATATATGATGTAGCTATTATACCACATATCCCCATATTCATTAAGGTGGCAGGAAAACCTTCCAATAGAATGAAGTCAGTGACAAGACGACCAGGATATTCTAAAATTTCCTTTAGTCCCTTAAAGGATTTCTCATTGAGTAAAAAGCCCAATACAATCATAGAAATAAAAAGAGAAAAAAGAAAGACAGCTAAAAGTAAATTATTCCCTGAGGTCCAAATCATTCTAGGAGCGGGCAGAATTCCATAGGATCGAATGACAGAAACAAAGACAACACCAATCATGCCAGCTGTAAAACCCACATTATACAAGTCAAACCCCGCATGTACCCGTATTAAATGGGTAGATAGGGGAGGGAGTATAAAGCCGGCAGCAAGACCCACAAATAGAGTGAGTGGGATTTTCATATAGATAGGTGCTTCTAAGGTAAATAATAATTCTGTGACAATAGGGGCTAATGTGGTACCAAAGAGGGCAATGTAAATAAACTTAGAAAAATCCTCTTTTTGCACCTTAGAATAGATATATACCCCTAGGATGATCAACCATACATTAAAAATGTTTTTACCAAAAAAAGCAAAACCTGCAGATACAAATAGGGCAGCTACAGCTGTACCATTTAATTCAATTTTCAAATAATACAATAAGAGAATGAAGGATAGGGTGAGCAAACCAGCATTAACAAAGGCAGCACCTATACCTCCAACACCAATGTAGTCGGTAATAAGAGTATCTGGTTGAATAATAATCTGAAGGACTCCTTGAAAGATATTTTCAGGTGAATCCATGATAAGACCAAAAATTACTAAAGTTAATGCATAAAAAGTAAAAATTTTATATTTAGTATTTTTTAAAATTTTCTTATGTGTAAAAAACGTCTTGTTAATATTAATCATTTTCGGCATTATGTACCCCCTTTAGAGTATAGAGTATTTGGTTAAAATACTAAGTATAGTAGGTCATGAAATTGTATACACAAAACTATTCTACATTTTTATAAAAAATCCTTTAATATTTATAAAAAATATACAACCAAAATATATCAAATGTGTATATAAACGACAAAGAATATATATACAGCAAATAGGCCCAAAATAAAAAATATTAAGAAAATAAATCAAACAATAGCAATGCCTTTAAGGAGCTATGAATACCCTAGAAAATCAATTGAGGAAAGTCTATTAAAAAATCATGTCAATAGTATATAATAGATAGGAATTTATAAAATAAACACATGATGCACAATAAAAGCAATAGAGGAATAGATCAAGAAAAGATCTTTAAAGAAAAGAAAAAAAGTTTTAAAGAAGGGTAGAATGCTATGGAAAAAAACAATGAAGAAATAAGATTAAACAAATTTATTAGCTCTACAGGAATTTGTTCTAGAAGAGAAGCCGATAAACTTATTGAACAGGGGAAAGTAGTGGTCAACGGAAAAAAAGCAGAGATAGGTACAAAAGTCACTACCAAAGACAGTATTAAAGTAAATGGAAAATTATTGACCAAGCGGGAAGAAGCTATCTATATCGCTTTTAATAAGCCAGTGGGTATTACCTGTACTACCGACCCTAAGGTCAAGGACAATATCATAGACTTTATCAACCATCCTAAAAGAATATTCCATATTGGGCGTCTAGACAAACCTTCCCAAGGATTAATATTTTTGACCAATGATGGAGATATTGTAAACAAAATACTCAGGGCTAGCAACAATCATGAAAAAGAATATATTGTCACAGTGGACAAACCCATAACCCCTGAATTTATTTACAAAATGGGCAATGGAATTCCCATTTTAGGTGAAATCACTAAAAAATGTCTAGTTAAAAAACAAAGCAAATATGTATTTAAAATTATTCTTACCCAGGGACTAAACCGCCAGATTAGAAGAATGTGCGAATATTTAGGGTATAATGTTATAAAACTAGAGAGAGTACGTATTATGAATATCACCCTAAAGAATTTACCCCTTGGAAAATGGCGTTATTTTACCAAAGAAGAACTCAAGACCATAAATAAATTAATATCTTATTCGGCAAAAAATCCCCAATAAAGGAGCAGCTTGGCTGCTCTTTTTCTTTGTCTGGATGTCTAAATTTCACTTTACTTGGAAATAATGAACATACTAATCAAATTTTACAAGGATGAATGCCCATGGAGTTCTGGAAAAAATTAAAAAATAAATTTATAGAAAGCAATATGTCTGATAAAAGGGAAAAGGACATTATTTTTCCAGAAAGCAAGGGAAAAATCACAATCAATATCTTAAAGGAAAAATTAGCTGATATTGAGGACTTAATTATAAAAGACATTATCGTAGGAGGGGAAAAGGTTAGTCTACTCTTCATGAAATCGCTAATAGAGAGATTAGTATTGCAAGATATGATACTAACTCCCTTGGAAAATATAAAGGGCGAGATTCAAGAAGATACCTTTAAAATGGCTGTAAAGGTAGAAGATAACCAATTGCCAGAATTGCTCTATGATATTGCTAGTGGTTCAACCATCCTCATTGCCCATAGAAAGAACCTTATTTTAAAGTTAGATACCACCAGTCCCCCCAACAGGAGTATATCCTCCCCTTTAAATGAGACCACGGTAATGGGCCCCAGTGATTCCTTTACAGAAGATTTAGATATGAATATAGGGCTCATTAAAAAGCGTATTGCTAATCCTGAGTTAAAGGTGAAGGGATTAATACTGGGGACAGAGATGAGAAATAAGATATCTGTTCTGTATATGAACAATATTGCCAACCAAGAAAATATAGATAGAGTGCTGTATAGACTAAATAATATTGAATTTCAGGGATTTTGGGGAACATCTACTTTAAAACAAATGATAGAGGATAGTCCCTTTTCTCCCTTTCCCCAACTGGGGATTACCGTAAGACCAGATACTACTGTATCAGCCCTATTGGATGGAAGAATTATTGTGTTGATGGATAGCAGTACTGAAGCCATTATTGCTCCTATGTCATTTTATGAAATGTTTATCACTCCCGAGGATTATTACAATCGTTGGATCTCAGCATCCTTTTTACGATTACCTCGTTTTGGGGGATTTTTCATCACCATTATGTTAACACCTTTCTATATTTCTATATTAACTTATCATCCAGAGATGCTTCCTCCTCCTGTATTAGCCCTTTTATTTGAATCTAGAATGAGGGTTCCCTTTCCTCCACTGGTTGAAGTTATCATTATAGAAATTGTCATTGAGGTATTAAGGGAGGCAGGGGCAAGAATGCCTTCCAAAATTGGGCAAACTATTGGTATTGTCGGGGGTATTGTCATTGGGACGGCTGCCGTAGATGCAGGACTTGCTAGCAATATTTTAATTGTCCTTGTAGCTCTGTCGGCTTTACTTTCTTTTTTGTCTCCTGCTTTTTTAATGAGTAGTTCCGCCCGTATGGTACGCTATATTTTTATTATTGCCGCTGGCACCTTTGGTTTATATGGTCAAATGTTGACCTTTGCCTGGCTTTTGGCTCATCTTGCTAATCTGACTTCCTTAGGGACACCCTATTTGGCTCCCTTTATCCCTAGGTTATGGTCTGATTTATTAGATACCATTTTTAGAGCCCCGATGAAATTTATTTATAAAAGAAAGGGGATGTCCAGGGCAAAAAAACAATTAATCCGTCCTCTAGATGAAGAATAAAGGTACAGGAAACAAGGAGAAGAGATTTTATGGACAAAGGGAAATATAAAAAACTAAATCGTTACCATGTTATATTTCTTGTTAGTGGGGTAATGGTAGGGTTTTCATCATTAACTCTAGTAAATGATCTATGTCCCATGGGCTATCATCAATGGGTAATGGTGTTAATCTATGGTCTTATAGCTACCCTTACTTTATTTCCTATGGTTAGTCTAGGTTTGAAGTATCCCGGAGATAATCTTTTTACCATCAATGAAAAGTTATTGGGTAAGGGGCTAGGAAAGATCATTAATATTTTCATTATACTTTATGGTGTGCTAATGATTAGCGGTATCAGTCATGATTATCTTACTCTCTTACAGCTCACTATTTTAACCAATAGGGATTTTACCCTCCCCTTGTTATTACTTTTGTTGATCACGGTTTATATTGTCAGTGGAGGGATCAAGCTGGTGGCGCGATTCTCCATTATATCTTTTTTTATTACCTTTTGGATAGTCATCATGGCTATGTGGCCTATTACCAAAGGCACTATAACCCATCTTTTCCCCCTGTTTAATTTTACCCTTGAGGATATCGTTATCTCCTTTAATGGGGGATATAAATCTATGATGGGCTATGAGCTGATTATGTTTTATTTTCCTTATATCATTAATCAAAAAAAAGCCTTTAAAGATGCCGTCCTAGGTATATGGGTTATTATACCCATATACCTAATTAATGTTATAGCTTGTACCATATACTTTTCTCTGTGGCAAATAGAAAGTCTTCGTTATCCCACCTTAAGTGCAATAAAGGCAGTAGAATTTTGCTTTATTTATAGAATAGAAAATATATTGACCGCCCACTGGGTATTTCTCATTTTATCTACCACCGCAGCCTATTTATGGATGACCAAAAAGGGAATCGATGGGGTATTGGGAAAGATAAGGGCCTGGCATCTTTGGATTAGTGTTTTGTTAATTATTACCTTCATTTTTATCCCTATATCTAGGCCTGTGGAACAATTTCTTTTTCAGGACCTTACTTTATCTATGGGATATGGGATTATCCTATGGCCTGTATTTTTACTTTTAGTACATAAAGGGAAATCCCTAGGAGGAAAAACACCATGAAAAAATATATTGTCATCATCATATTGGTATTAGCCATGCTCCCTTTGGGTGGATGCTTACACCAGGCAAATAAAGAGGAACTAGAAAACTTTGGTTTAATAGAAGTTATGGCCTATGATATATCAAAGCAGGAAAGAGCGAAAGTAACGGTGGCCTATCCAGAATCCTTACCCACCAATGAAATTAAAACAAAAATCTATTCCACAGAGATAGATTTAACCCACGAAGCATTAAAGAAAATTTCTAGGAAATCCGATAAATCCATGCATTTTGGACAATTAAGGGTAATTCTTTTTAGTGAAGACTTCGCACGACAAGGGGGATTTGAAAAAATTATCAAAGATATCTATCAAGACCCTGTCATTTCTAACAATGTTTCGATAGCTATTGTAAAAGGGCAAGCAGGGGATTATTTAACAGATGAATCTCCCGAAAGACCCCTTATCACTACTTTTTTATCCGATTTATTGATGGCCCAAAGAACAAAGATTTTCAATGTAAACTCTACTCTCCACGATATTGTCTATCATCTTACCAATGAGATTTCAGATCCTCTACTGCCTTATGTAGAAAAAAGGAATAAGGAAATTGAAATAACAGGGGCAGCAGTTTTTAAAAAAGATCGGATGATAGATATCGTCGCCCCCTGGGAGGCCAACCTAATTAATGCCCTAGCCGATCAAAAAAAATTGCAGGAATAAAGATGCAGACCAAGGTGGGAGGAGGGGAGAGTAAAAATTATATTATACTGGAGTTTGTTCGATCGAGGGTAAAGATAAAGAGCAATAAAGATCTTCAGTCTCCCAAGCTAAAGGTCGAATTAAACCTCATCAGCCAGGTATATGGATATGTAGAGAATGCTCATTTGGATAATGCAGATACAGTACAGGAGCTAGAAAAAGAAGCTGAAAAAACTATAGGAAAGCAAATAAAGGATTTATTAGAAAAGCTCAAGGAGATGCAAGTGGATCCAGCTCAATTGGGGGAAGCCTTTAGAATATGTTATCCCCATCAATGGTCCAAGGAACTATGGAATGATACCTTATCGGAGACAGAATTTGATGTAGAAGTAAAAGTTGAAATTACAAAGGCAGATTATTTGGGATAAAAATATCTATCCTGTGAATTTCATAAAGATTAGAGTATTGGGACATAATAAAAAAATGTTAGAAAAAAGCCCGAGGCGGCTTAGAGTAAGCGAGGAAGCTTGCTATTTATGAATAAATAAACAGAGTAATGGTGAGAATCTGATGAGAAAATTATTTAGAGTAAAAAAATATAATGAGCTAAAGAAGCAAAATCAAGAAATAGATAAGACTCAAGAAAAAGTCCTAGAGGAAATACCCTATTCTATAGAAGGAATAAAGGAAAAATTAAGGAAAATCTTTTTAAATTCTAGTGATTTTGTCTTAAGGGAACTGATCACCGAGCAAAATCAACAAAAGATCATGATTGCTTATATCGATGGGTTAAGCGATAAAAATATGCTTACCCAAAATATCTTACAACCCATAATGAATAATAGACAGCAGATCATACAGGCTTTTTCTAAGGGCAATCAGGAGATTTTTCGATATGTCAAATATGATCTTTTATATTCCTGTGAAATGGAAGATACCAAAGACTTTCAATCTTCTGTGGAATATATTCTTTCGGGCGATACTTTATTATATATAGAAGGGCAACAAATTGCCCTAAAACTATGTACCAAGGGTTGGGAACAAAGAGGAATAGAACAACCAGAAACTGAAATGGTGATCCGAGGTCCCCGGGAAGGGTTTACTGAAACTTTGAGAATCAATACCTCTATGATTCGTAGAATCATTAAAAATCCCAACCTAAAATTTGAACAAATGATGTTGGGGGAGCAAACCCGTACCGATGTATGCATTTGTTATATTCAGGGTATTGCCAGTGACGTGATCATACAAACAGTAAGGAATAGGCTACAGCAAATTAAAATTGATGCCATTTTAGAATCGGGATACATCGAAGAGTTTATAGAGGATGCACCTTATTCGGTATTTTCTACGGTGGGAAATAGCGAAAAACCTGATGTAGTGGCAGGAAAGCTTTTAGAAGGAAGGATAGCCATATTATGTGATGGGACACCTTTTGTTCTTACGGTTCCTTACTTATTCATAGAAAGTTTACAGTCACCAAGTGATTATTATAGCAGGTCCTATATTTCTTCCTTTACTAGGCTGTTAAGATTTTTATCCCTATTAATTACCATATTTGCGCCTACCTTATATGTAGCCCTATTAGGCTTTCATCTAGGATCCATACCCTTTAGTCTATTATTATCTATAGCGGCAGATAGAGAAGGAGTACCCTTTCCCGCCTTTGTAGAGGCATTGATCATGATTATTTTCTTTGAGTTACTACGGGAGGCAGGAGTAAGAATGCCCAAGGTGGTAGGTCAGGCCGTGAGTATAGTGGGAGCCTTAATATTAGGAGAAGCAGCAGTGGATGCTGGCCTTGCCAGCAATCTTTTGGTTATTGTGGTATCCCTTATGGCCATTACCTCTTTTATTGTTACCCCTCAGCCCGATGGCATTATGTTTATTCGATTGAGTCTATTAGTTGCGGCCAATATTTTAGGCTTTATGGGGATCATACTGTCTACTTTTGTTTTTGTGGCCCATATGTGTGATTTAAAATCCTTTGGAGTACCCTATTTATCCCCCTTCGCTCCCTTAGATACCATGGGATTGACCGATACCTATATCAGGGCCCCCTGGTGGGCCATGTTGAAAAGACCTAAGGTGATATTATGGGGAAATAGAGAGGAATTAGAAAACCGAGTACAAAGCACCAATACAACTTTGCAGAATAAATCAAAATAAGAGCTATAAGGGAAGAGGATAGATGGTGAAAAAAATAGGATCTAAAATTATGATTGGTCTGTATATTATTTTCATAGGGATGATATTCTCAGGCTGCTGGGACAATAAAGATATTGTAAATCGGTCCTTTGCTTCATGTGTTGCCTTAGATAGGGCAGAGAATGGAGAAATAGAAGTCACCTTACAACTACTTAAACCCAATGTCATTAAAGCAAAACAACAGGGAGGTAGTGACGAAAGTGCTATTTGGGTGTTGACGACTACGGGAGATACGGTTTTTGAAGCCCTGCGTAATCAGTTGAGAACCTTGAATAGAAAACCTTTCTATAGTCATTTAAGGCTCATTATCATAGGGGAAGAGCTAGCTAGGGAAGGGTTAAGGGATGTATTGGATTTATTCATTAGACATAATGAAGTAAGAATTACCCCTAAAATCCTTGTGGCTAAAAACATGAGGGCCAAAGATATCATGGATGCCCAAAGTGAAATAGAAAATATTCCTGCTTTACACCTAGAAGGTATACTCGAAAATAATATTGCAGAAGCAAAAACAAGGGATATCCGACTGATTGATGTATTACAGGAACTTACTGCCCCCCATGGCAGCACAGTGATTGGCAATATCGTCCCTAAGAAAAAGGGAAACATAACAAAGATTAAGGATTTGGAAATAGAAGGGGCAGCTGTGATTCATGGAGACAAAGTTATGGAGTTTTTAGATGCTAATCAAACTAGAGGATACCTTTTTCTCAAAAATGAAGTAAAAGGGGGAGGGATTATTGTGAATAACCCTGGAGATGAAAATAAGAAAATTTCTATAAACATCAAAAATGCCCAGGGTAAAATCAAAGTGAATAAAGATAATAATATCTTAGAATTATCTGCCCATATTAAAATGAAAGGGGATTTATGGGAAGAACAAGGAAGTGTAAATTTGGCAACACAAAAGATGTTGGAGAGGATTGAAGAAGAGGTAGAAAAGGAAATCATAAAGAATATTCAGGATACGCTAAAGGTGGCACAGGAACAATGTAAATGTGATTTTATTGGTTTTGGAAATGCGATAGCAGCAAAGTATCCCCAATACTGGGAAAGTATTAAAGAAAATTGGAATGAAGAATTTATAGACATACCGGTGCATATAGAGGCAGATGTTGAAATCATCAATACCGGCATTATTACAAAACCCATTGATGTGAAATAGAAGGTGAAAAAATGGTTGTGCTTTTAATCGGTGCCTTTATAATTATAGGCATATTTGACTATAATATGATCTTAAAGCAGGAGAGAAAAAAGACCTTTATCATCTATTTTTCCCTCCTTATTCTTGGATTTGTCCTTAATTTATTATTATTGCTAAATAAGGCTCCTCTAAGTCCAGTTATTATTATTGAAAAAATCGTAAACTTTTTTGTATGAGGTGGGAAAATGTCTCAAAAAGTAAGAATATCAACCTTACAATTTGTCTTGCTAATTATAGGACTTTTATTTAGTGACTACGCTATTATGAATCCCGCTAGAGCAGCTATGCAGGATGCATGGTTAGCTTTTATTATAGGATTGCTATTAGGTTTGTGCATAATTACTCTTTATATCCTTATCGCAAAACTCCATCCAGGAAAAACCTTAGTGGAAATATTAAGGGAGAGTTTTGGAAATTGGATTGGAACATTCCTTTCCCTACTCTATATGTGGTATTTTATTCATATTGCATCCTTAGTCTTGAGGAGCTTTACTGAGTATATGGGCAATATTACTTATGTGAAAACCCCCCAGCCTATTCTTGCCATAGCCCTTATACTATCTGTTGCTTATATCACTCGCAAGGGCTTTGAAGTGATGGGAAGAATGGCAGAAATATTTATACCAGTGCTGATCATATCTGTATTTTTATTGACTTTAGTTATACTTAAAGAAGTAGATGTAAGATTTTTTTTTCCTCTATTAAAAAATGGGATAAAACCAGTGTTCAAGGTGGGATGGGGGATAGCCACCTTCCCCTTTGGAGAATTAGTTATCCTACTGATGATTTTCCCATATCTTAATGAAAAAAACCATTTAGCCAAAGCCACTTATATATCCGTTCTAATTAGTGGATTAATATTATTCATTATAACGGTTAGGGATTTGCTGGTCATAGGACCTAGCCTATTAAACCTTGTGGCCTTTCCCCCTAATTTTTCCTCTTCTTTGATACCCGCTCTTATATTAGAACCCTTAGCAGCTGCCAATATGATTATCGGAGGAAGTTTCTTTTTGGATGTCTATATTCATTCCATAAGTTTGGGCATTGCACAAATATTTCATCTGGAGAATCATAAGGCCTTTATCCTACCCATTTGCGCAGTGGTTGTAGGGGTATCTGCATGGTTATATGAAAGCTTGTCTGAAATGTTTAGAGTGGCAAGAGAAGTTTATCCCTATTATTCATTCCCCTTCCAAGTGATTATTCCTCTAATAGTATGGATTATTTCCTTCATCAAAAATAGAAGGCAGAAATCACAATAATTTCATTGTCATTTCTACCTTCTAGGTAGCCAATTATATCCCTAAAAATTTCGTAGCCAATAGGAAATATACCATAAGAGAAGAAGCATCTACAATGGTAGTAATCAATGGACTTGCCATAATAGCAGGGTCAAGTTTTAGCTTTTTTGCTCCTAGGGGCAAAATCCCCCCTACAATCTTAGCTAACACTACAGTCAGGAATAATGCTCCAGAGACCACTAAGGAGATATTCAATCCTACTTTTTGCAAATAAAATATTCGCAGAAAGTTAATACCAGCTAGCATCAATCCTACCAAGATACTTACTTGTAATTCCTTTGAAAATACTTTCCAATAATCATTGCTATCAATTTCCCCTAGAGCCATCCCACGGATGACCAAAGTAGAGGATTGGGAGCCAGCATTTCCTCCTGTATCCATAAGCATAGGAATAAAGGATGTCAAAATAACCACAGACTGCAACACATCTTCATAGTGCTGAATAATTCTTCCTGTAAAGGTAGCGGAGATCATCAAGATTAACAGCCAAGTAATTCTATGTCTAGACAGGGTGAAAACACTGGTTTTCAAATATTCATCTTCAGAGGGCTGCATACCGGCCATAATTTGAAAGTCTTCTGTACTTTCTTGCTCAATAACATCGATAATATCATCGATGGTAATAATCCCGACCAAACGATTTTCTTTGTCCACTACGGGTAGAGCAATGAAATCATATTTTTTAAAAACATGGGCTACTTCTTCTTGATCATCATGGGTATGGACGTGAATGACATCGGTATACATGATCTCTTCAATGGTGGTATCTAATTCACTGGTTACTAATTTACGTAAGGGCACAATTCCTTCTAACTTTCTTTTAGGATTGGTAACGTAGCAAGTATATACCGTTTCTTTATTCATCCCTGTTTTTTTAATATTATTTAAGGCTGCTCTTACTGTTAAGTTCTTCTTAAATTCTACATATTCAATAGTCATAAGACTACCAGCAGAGTTTTCAGGATACTTTAAAAACTGATTAATTAATTCTCTTTTTTCTTCAGTAGTATTTTTAAGAATTCTCTTTACTAGATTTGCAGGCACTTCCTCTAGAAAATCGATCATATCATCAAAACGTAATTCCTCTAATATATGTTCTATTTCCTTATTTGCAAAGGACTGCACAATAACCATTTGGTCTTCCCTAGAAAGATGGGAAAAAACATCCGCAGCTAAATCCTTAGGTAATATTCTAAAAAGAATGAGTACATCATTATTATCTAGGTCTTCAAAAGACTCAGCGATATTTACGGCATTTAAGTCTTTAATTTCTTCCTGCACTTCTTGCCATTTCTTTTCATGAATGAGTTGTAAAATTTTTGTTTGCATATTCGGACCTCCTTATAAGGGCCATTTATGACAAGCGATAATTATGACCCTTGAAAAATATAGATAATGTTCATGGTTTTCCCGGGGGACAGGACCAGCCTCCATAATTATCACATCCTTTCGCCAATAAAAGATAAAACAAATAAAAAAATCTCTACTCAACAGCAGAGAAATAAAGATATTTCTAATTACGTTGAGCTTTAGCACTGAAAAGCTTTGACCTTAGGTCAGCTGCATTAAAAACAACCTTATCGATTGTTCCTGTTAACCCATTGGAATCTCTCGATTTTTCTGGGTAGCAGCATATATCTTTACAGGAGCCTCACCTAACTAATAGTATTTGTTTTCTAATACCATTATATTCTTATCCTCCCAGAAGTGTCAAGGATAGACAGAAATAAAGGATTTGACCTGGTAAAATATTGGGGAGAACATCCATAGACAAACGGATTATATCATGTATAATCAAGGTATAGGGTGACGAGGATAATAAAATAGGTTAATATTCTAAAAATAATTATGGCCAAAGACAAATATTATGTTAAAATATATCTTATGTTTAACATTGATCAATGATAGAGAAAGAAGGGACTACCTATGAGAGCAATTATAGTGGGAGCAGGTAAATTAGGATATAGACTTGCTGAAACTATGCTTACTAATGATATCGAAGTAACCATAATGGATACTGATCCAAGGGTTATAGAACGTATCGATAATCAGTTGGATGTTTTAACCATCAATGCCAGTGGAGTACAAATAGAAGTTTTGAAGGAATTAAACGTCCATCAATATGATTTAATTGCTGCAGTGACCAATAGCGACGAAACCAACATTATCGTTTGTTCCCTAGCTAAAAAAATGGGATGTAAAAACACCATTGCAAGAATTAGAAACCCTGAGTATGCTCATGAAATCAGCTTTATTAAGCAGGAAATGGGCATTGACCATATTGTCAATCCAGAATACTCTATAGCCAATGAGATCACTTGGTATCTGCTAAAAAGGTATACCTTTTATTCCAATACCTTTGCTAAAGGAAAAGTAAATATGATTGATTTTTATGTAAATCATGTGCCCAGTTTTATAGGAAAAAAACTATCCGATTTAGAAGATATGGAGGGTTTATTGATAACTGCCATATCTCGGGATGGGGAGATGATCATCCCCCATGGAGGCACCACCATAGAAGAATATGACTTGTTGTACATCATAGGTACAAGAAGTAAAATAAATCAATTTATAGAAAAATGCAATATCAATATAAATAAAAAAGTGGATAAAAAGCATGTAAAAAAAGCCATGATTTTAGGAGGAGGAAAGATAGGCTTTTATTTAGCCCGTCAACTAACTAAATCTGGGATCATTGTAAAAATTATAGAACAAAATAAAGAAAGATGCCGATATCTATCTGAAAAACTTGATAAGGCCCTAGTGATCTATGGAGATGGCACAGATATGAACCTTTTAGAAGAAGAGGACTTAAAAACTATGGATGCTTTTATCGCTGTTACAGGATATGATGAGGAAAACATTCTGATGTCTATTATGGCGAAGCAATTGGGTGTAGAACAAGTAATTACTAAGGTAAGCAGGCCTAATTATTCCCGTATTATAGAAACCTTAGGGGTAGATGTAGCCCTAAATCCTATTAATATCTCTATAAGTAATATTTTAAAATATATCCGAGGGGGAAGGGTGATATCGGTATCCCTATTACTGGGAGAGCAGGCTGAAGTGACAGAAATTATTGCCTCAGAGAAGCTTTCCATTATTGGAAAACCCATAGAAGAATTGGATCTTCCCAAGGGTGTAATTATCGGAGCCATTGAACACAGTGGGAAGGTGACCATCCCCAATGGGAAAACGGTTATACATCCTCAAGATAGGCTGGTTATTTTCTATTTGACTGCTGAAACCCATGCCATAGAACCCTTTTTTAAGGAAAAAAAGGGGGGACTTATAGATGAACTATCCAATCGTAATAAGGGTATTAGGAAGTTTATTAATTTTTGAGTCCTTAGGGATGATTCCCTCCTTACTAGTGAGTCTGTATTATGGACAAAATGATAGCAAGGCCTTTATCCTATCTATTTTAATTACAGGGATTCTAGGCTTGATCATGTATAAAACTCCTACGAGGATTAAACGTATAAAATCCAGGGAGGCATTAAGTATAGTATCTGTGGGATGGGTTCTGGTTTCTTTTTTCGGTGCCCTTCCCCTTGTACTTTCAGGCAGTGTCCCTTCTTGGTTTGATGCTTTTTTTGAAATGGTTTCAGGTTTTACTACTACAGGAGCCACTGTGATCGGTGATGTAGAAGCCCTTCCCCAAGGGATATTATTTTGGAGGTCCTTTAGCCATTGGATAGGGGGGATGGGCATACTTGTTTTTACCGTTGCCATACTGCCTGCCTTTGGGGTAGGAAGCTTTCAGATATTTAAGGCAGAAAGCCCGGGACCTACTGCCGATAGAATTGTACCTCGTATAAAAGATACAGCCAAAATACTTTATACCGTTTATTTTATAGTTACCATCATACAGATTGTGTTTTTAAAAATAGGGGGTATGAGTTTTTATGATTCCTTAGTGTATACCTTCGGTACGGTGGGGACGGGTGGATTTGCTACCAAGAATGCTAGTGTAGGGGCCTATCATAGTTCCTATGTGAATTATATTATTTCCATATTTATGATTTTATCCGGTATAAGTTTTTCCCTTTATTACCAGATGTACAAAGGACGATTAAGGGAGGGCATTAAAAATGAAGAGCTAAAACTATACTTGGTGATTGTTTCAGCCAGTGTACTTCTTATTACCCTGAACATTGCTAAAAGCAATTACGGGAGCTTAGGAAAGGCCTTTGAACATGCTCTATTTCAGGTAGGCTCCATTATTACTACCACCGGTTATAGTACAGCTGACTTTGATCAATGGCCCACCTTTAGTAAAGCCATATTATTTTTATTGATGTTTGTAGGTGGGTGTGCCGGTTCCACCGCAGGGGGAATAAAGAACATAAGGATTCTAGTATTGTTAAAACTCATCAGAAGAGAAATGGCAAAAATCTTTCATCCCCGGGCAATTATTCATGTGAAAGTCAACGATCGAGTATTATCTGGAGATGTTCTTGCTAGCATTACAAGCTTTTTTGCTCTATATATCATTATTTTTGTATTAGCAACTATAGTTGTATCCTTAGAAGGAGTTGGCCTAGTCAGTGCCTCAAGTTCGGTGGCTGCTACACTTAATAATGTGGGACCAGGTTTTGATTTTGTAGGCCCTACCCGTAACTTTGGGGAATATGGCAATGCCAGTAAAATGCTTTTTTCCTTCCTCATGCTTTTTGGAAGGTTAGAACTCTTTACCATGCTTATGCTCTTTAATCCTAAGTTTTGGACAGATGAAATTTAAAAGAAAATCATTAATTTGATTACTAAGGGATGCTTAGGCATCCCTTTCATTATGTTATGGAGAAGTTCCTCTTGCTACTGAGAGATCTAACTTTCCTATCGCATCAGTATGGTCATAGCTGTTTTCTTGTAGGATTGGTGAGTTTATGTCAAAACCAATGCTGTTCCTGCGGGAATAAGCAAAAAATGTAGAATAAAGAAGGACTTTAAATAATAATGTAGAAATAAGTAGAAATAAGCAGAATTATTAATAGGTTATGGGACAAAACAAAATATCAAAATAAGTAAATGGCACACTTATCGAAAGGTAAGGTCGCAAAGCTATGGGTCTAAAGGATGACTATCCTATGATTGCCAGGTTGCCTTTTTTAATGTTAATCGGGCACTGGTGTATAACCAGTGCCTTATTTATGAAATAGAAAAGTTGGCCTTGTTGGTAAGAGTTCAAGTTTTTTATTTCATAAGAAGGAATTGTAGGGGGATATCCCCTGCCATAGCCAGGAGGGTGCTCTAGAATAGCGCCTTTTTTCCATCGCCAAAAGGGGGGGATTAAATGAAGAAAGAATTATATAGTAAAAACAATGGAGAAGAGGAAAGGAATAAAAATATTCAGCCATTCAATGGAGAACCATCATCAGTACATAATTATATTAAAAAATTAGCTAATTACGATGCCCTAACGGATTTACCAAATCGTACTTTTTTTATGAAGTATCTTTCTCGTACCATGCAACAGATCAAAAGGGATGAAGTGTTTGGAGTAATTTTATTTGACCTTGATGGATTTCGATATATTAATGATGCTCTAGGGCATAGTCATGGGGATCAATTAATAAGGGAAGTTGCCTACCGATTAAAATCCCACTTAGAAGGGATTGATATGATTGCTCGAATGGGTGGAGACGAATTCATTTTGCTGATTCAGGAAAAGAAAAGTGGAAATGTAATAGAGTGCTTAGCTGAAAAAATACTTAGAATCTTTGATGATCCCTTTGTATTTGAAGAAGGCATTGGGATATATACAACCGCTAGTATAGGGATTAGTCGATATCCTTTAGATGGTAAGGAGGCAGAGACATTAATCAAAAAGGCAGATTTAGCAATGTATCAAGCAAAGAAATTGGGGAAAAACAATTATTGTTTTTTTGAAAGCACTGGGGAAAACTTCATAAAAAATAAATTAGACCTTATTAATGATTTAGCAAAGGCTATCCATAATGAAGAGTTTGAACTATATTACCAACCTAAAATTGATGTAAAAACCATGAGTTTAGTAGGGATGGAGGCATTAATTCGATGGAATCATCCCAAACTAGGCACAATTCATCCAAATCAATTTATACCTTTAGCTGAAAAAACAGGACAAATCGTAAAAATAGATCAATGGGTACTGAAAAATGCCTGTATGCAAAATAAACAATGGCAAAAGGAGAACTATACTCCTATGGCGATATCTATTAATATATCAGCTATAAATTTAAATCATGCTCAATTGGTGGAAAAAGTAGAGGGGGTTTTAGAGGAAACAGGATTAGCACCAGGCTACTTAGAGCTTGAAATTACTGAAAGTACAATTATACATAATATTGACTATGCCAGTCGGATGATAAGGGAATTGCAAAAATTAGGCGTAAAAATATCCATGGATGATTTTGGTACGGGTTATGCATCTATTTCCAATATTAAAAAAATCCATTTAGATACAGTAAAAATAGATAAAGATTTTATTATGGACTTGCATAAGGACACTGCTAATAAAGCAATTGTTGCGACAATGATATCTATGGCAAACACTTTGGGGGTTAATGTAATAGCAGAAGGAGTAGAGGAAAAAAGTCAACTAGAATTTTTGAAAAAAGTAAATTGTGATCAGGTGCAAGGTTATCTATTTAGTAAACCCTTATCTGGCAAATTATTTAAGGAAAGGTGGTTAGTTAAACAATCTTAATATTTATGGGACAGGGCAATCTCAGAAAAATACATAAAATATCTTAGAATCATAACTTGTATGGAGGAAACAGATGAAGAAAATTAAAATAAATTTCAAAAAAATAAAACTTAAAAAAATAAATTTAAAAAGAATAGACTTTAAAAAAATAAATTTAAAAAAGAGTAAAATAAAAAATAAAAAAATTGGAAGTATTAGAACAAAGTTAATTATCTATTTTTCTGCCATTATTTTATTATCATCCATGGCCTTGGGATTGATTGCCTTACAAAGTTCTAGTGCTACCTTGACCCAAGAAGCAGAATTAGCCCTTGGGACAATGGCATCAGAGGCAGCAAAATTAACCCAAAGCAAAATTGAAGTGCAAAAACAAGCCTTGAAAATGATTGCCCTAAACAAAGATATCCAGGAAATGGATTGGGAAATACAAAAGTCTATACTACATAAGCAATTGGATGGAACAAACTTTTTTGCCCTAGCTGTAGTTACTCCAGATGGCACTGCCAATTATTCCAATGGCACCGTAGCTCAGTTGGGAGATAGAGAATATGTACAAAAAGCCTTTCAAGGAGAAACGGTCATATCAGATACATTAGTTAGCCGTGTGACAAATGATTTGGTGATCATGTATGCTACGCCTATAGAAGATCAAGGGGAGGTAGTGGGAGTCTTAGTAGGTCGTGCCAACGGATATTCCCTAAGTGAAATAGTGAAGGGTATAGGCTATGGGGATAGCGGATATAGCTATGTTATTAATAATAGTGGAACAGTAGTTGCCCATCTTGATAGACAGAAGGTCATGAAGCAGTTTACCCCCATTGAGGAATATAAAAATGATACTAGCTTAAAATCCATAGCTCAATTATTTGAAAAAATATTAGCAGAAAAAACAGGGGTGAGTAGTTACTCCTTTGAAGGGCGGGATTTGTATACGGGTTATGCTCCCATAGAAGATAGCAATTGGACATTTGTTATTAATGCCGATAAAAAGGAAGTATTATCGGCCCTTCCCCTCATCCAAAGGACTATTTTTGGGGTGGCAGGTATTATCTTAGTGTTCAGTATAATCCTTGTATTTATTTTAGGAACGAAAATGACAAAACCCATTATTCAAGCCGTACACCATGCAAAGAAAATAGCTGGCTTGGATATTACTGAAGATTTTCCCCAAACTTTTTTGCAGCAGAAGGATGAAATCGGTGATTTATCAAGGGCTCTACAGGGGATGACCAATAATCTTAGGGAGATTATTGAAGAAATTAAGGATTCTTCAGAACAGGTAGCAGCTACTTCAGAGGAATTGACAGCCACATCCCAACAAGCAGCCACTGCTGCCGAGGAAGTATCAAGAACAGCAGAGGAAATAGCCGTTAGTGCATCAAATCAAGCGCGAAATACAGAGGAAGGTTCCACAAAGGGGAATCTATTAGGACAGTATATTGATCAAGATCAAGAATATGTAGGGGATTTAAATAATGCTTCAAGTCATGTAATAGAAGTTGTTAATGGTGGATTGGAAGAGATTGAAAATCTTTCTAAAATAACAGAGGAAAGTAGTAGAGCAACAAAGGAAATCTATGAAGTGATATTAAAGACAAGTGATAGTTCCAATAAAATCGGTCAGGCAAGTGAGGTTATTGCCTCTATTGCGGCTCAAACCAATCTACTTGCTTTAAATGCAGCCATTGAAGCTGCAAGAGCAGGAGAGGCAGGAAGGGGTTTTGCTGTTGTAGCAGAAGAAATAAGGAATTTGGCAGAGCAATCTTCATCCTCCACAAAAGCCATTGATGAAATGGTACAAGAATTACAAAATAATGCTCAGAATGCAGTAAGAAGCATAGAAAGAGTGACTACAATTGCCCACGAGCAAGCCAGTAGTGTAACAAGTAGCAAAGGTAAATATATGCAGATAGATGAAGCCATGAAGGGCTCTGAAAAAGCTGTTGTACAGTTAAATGTTTTAGTAGAAGAAATGGAAAAAATGAAAGATGACATATTAGATACCCTACAAAGCCTATCTGCCATAGCAGAAGAAAATTCTGCCTCTACCCAAGAAGTCACAGCTTCCATGGAAGAACAAACCGCGGCGGTAGAGGAAGTTGCTAGTTCGAGTGAGAATTTATCAGAATTAGCCCAAAGGTTGCAAAAAATTATTGATAGATTTAAAGTATAAGCCTTTGAATAGGCTGGTTATGGTAAAGACACCGGGAATTGAGCAAATTTAATTCCCGGTGTTTTTATTATAAAATAATAAAATAGGAAACAATGTACTATAAGGATATTATATTAAGATCTTTAGGGAAAAGTATAATGGAAATAAAACAATAAGGAGTGGTTTTTTTGAGACTTGATTTATCCTTCTATCAAAAAGATGCGATTACCCTGGCCCAAGATTTATTAGGAAAGCTGTTAGTGCGGGAAATAAATGGACAAAAAATTATATCAAAAATTGTGGAAGTAGAAGCCTACATGGGACCAGAGGATAAAGGAGCCCATACTTATAATAATCGTAGAACGGAAAGAACAGAAGTAATGTTTTGGAGGGCAGGTCATGCTTATATCTATATTATTTATGGAATGTACTATTGTTTAAACGTAGTGGCAGCCGAGGAGGGGATTCCCCAGGGCGTATTGATCAGGGGCATAGAGCCTATAGAAGGTTTGGATATCATCAAAATAAATAGACCCATAAAAAGTAGAAAGATTCAAGACCTAACCAATGGACCGGGCAAGCTGTGTCAAGCTTTAGATATTGATATAAATTTAAGGGGAACAGATTTGGTCTATGGACAAGACTTATATATCCTTGACCATCAAGAAACCTTTGAAACCATAGCTTCTAAAAGGATAAACATAGATTATGCTGAGGAATATAGGGATAAGCTATGGAGATTTTACATAAAGAATAATATTTTTGTATCGAAATAGGCCTATAAAAATAGGCTTATTTTTATGAAAAATGTATAGATAACCCCAACATCCATATAATAAATCTACACTTAAATGATAAACTAGAAAACTTTTAGCTAGGAGTGATTGCAATCAAAGCGGTAATTATGGCTGGTGGGGAAGGGACAAGGTTACGTCCTTTGACCTGTGGTTTACCTAAACCCATGGTGCCCATATTAAATAAACCAATTATGGAACATATTATAAATTTATTGAAAGAAAATGGAATAGAAGATATCGCTGTCACAATGGCCTATCTCCCGGAAGTAATCAGGGACTATTTTGGTGACGGTTCTCAATGGGGAGTGAATTTTACATACTATATAGAAGACACCCCCTTGGGTACCGGAGGGAGCGTAAAAAATGCCCAAGAATTTTTAGATGAAACTTTTATTGTCATCAGTGGAGATGCCTTGACAGATATCAATCTCCCTAAGGTGATAGAATTTCACAAGGAAAAGAAATCTATGGCTACTTTGGTGTTGAAAAAAGAATTTATTCCTTTGGAATATGGGGTAATCATCACAGATCAAAGAGATAGAATTATTCGATTCCTAGAAAAACCAAGCTGGGGAGAGGTGTTTAGTGATACCATCAATACTGGCATTTATATATTAGAGCCTGAAATTATGGACTATTATAAAAAAGGGGAAAGGTTTGACTTTAGCAAAGATTTATTTCCAAAGATATTGCAGGATAGATTACCCATGTATGGTTATGTCGCAAAAGATTATTGGTGTGATATAGGGGATATAGCTACCTACAATCAATCTCAATTTGATACGCTACAGGGATTGGTAAATCTACCTAAAATCTATCAACAATATAAAGAAATTGAAAAAGGGATATGGGTAGGAGAGGGAGTTGAATATAAAGAAAACGTTAAATTTATTCCTCCGGTATGCATGGGGAAAAACAGCTATATAGAAAAAGAAAGTTCTATAGGACCCAATGTAGTCATGGGAGAAAATTGTCATGTAGGGCAGGGCACCAGTATAAAAAACTCTATTATCTGGGGAAACTGCTCCATGGGTAGCCAAGTAGAGCTTAGGGGCAGTATAATTTGTCAGGGTTCATCCCTAGGAGATAGAAGTAACCTATATGAACAATCTGTTGTAGGTAACCAGGTTAGAGTCCTTCCCGGTGCGACCATCAATCCCAATATAAAGATATGGCCCCATAAAATCATAGAGGAAAACACTGTAGTGGATCAACATCTTATATGGGGCACTAAAGCTTCTAAGATTTTATTTGGACACAGAGGTATTTCCGGTGAACTAAACGTGGATATGACCCCAGAATTTGCCTCCCAGTTAGGTTCGGCCCTTGCCACTACCTTAAAGGAAAAGGGAAAAGTCATCCTAGCCTCTGACCAAAATAAAGGCAGCCAACTCATCAAGCAAGCTATTACATCAGGCATTTTAGCTGGGGGCTTAGGTGTTATCGATGTGGGAGAAGGTCCCCTACCCTTGTTAAGGTATGCTATTCGATACTTTAAGAGCCCTGGGGGAGTATATATCAGTGGGGAAGAACTACAATCCAGCAAACTTCATATAGAGATAATGAATGAAAAAGGGGCCAATGTGGACAGAAACACTGAAAAAAATATTGAGAACATCTTTAATAGGGGAGATTTTCAAAGGGTGAATAATAAACAAATGTCTAGGGTGCTTTATCAAAAAGACTTTTCTACTGCTTACATTACTCAGGGAATCTCACTATTAAATTCCATAGATAAAGTAAAGGAAAGAAACATGAATGTCATCGTTTCTTCTCCTGAAAATAGTATTTTAGCCTTAGGTTCTACATTATTAGAAACCCTAGGTTGCCATGTATATAGAATAAAGGTAGATGAAAAAGAAAAAAATCATCAAACCATTTTCTCCCATATAGAAAGTCAAATAAAAAAAGGCCAGGGTGATTTAGGGATATTTATTGATAAAAAAGGGGAAAGTCTAGTTCTGTTTGACGAAGAAGGAGAAAAAATTCAAAAAGAAAGATACCAATTATTAGCAGACCTTATTGCATTAAAAACAGGAAACTGTAAAAAAGTAGTGGCATCTCATACCTTTCCCGAAGCCATAGAAGATATAGCAAAAAAATATCATGCTGAGGTAGTGAGGACAAAATCCGCTCCTTCGGAGGTTCTTAATGAAATTTTGACTATAGAAGAAGACAATGAACAATTATTACCCTATATACTGCGTTATGATGCCCTTTGGGCCATGGGAAAAATCATTGATTATCTGGTACAAGAAAATATAAGCCTAAGGGAGCTAATTACAGAAATCCCAGAGTTTTATTACAAAGAAGAACACATTCCTTGTAATTGGAAGGATAAGGGCAGAGTGATCGGAAAGATCATTTCTCAATATGATGAAGAAGTTTTAGAACTCTTTGAAGGCGTAAAAATCAAAGAAGATAAAGGATGGGCAATTGTTTTGCCCGATAGTGAAAAACCCTTAGTGAATATCTACACTCAAGGATTTTCCGAAGAATATGCCCAAGAACTGTCCAATGATTTCATAGAAAAAGTGAAAAAGATTATTGATGGAGAAAAATAGGTAGATGGAAAAATAGAAAGGATGAAGCTTATGATATTCCTATGGATTCTATTTATACTCATCATCTTCATGATGATGAGTATAAAATTTAAGAAAAGTATAAGGGAAAAATATCCCCCTATTGAAATAAATGATGTGCTACTTAATTCGGAACAATTGGAACAACATGGAATCCGTGTAGCAGAAAATCATAGTTTATCTCCAAGGGAAAAATCAGCCACCTGCCTAAGGGGAAGATTAAGAAAAAACTATAGGGAGATTTTTGCAATATATAAAGAGCTAAACCAGGATGGGAGACAGGGCATAACCCTATCTCCTGCTTCGGAATGGCTATTGGATAATTTTTATGTCGTTGAAAATCAGGTGAAGAGTATTGAACAAAATCTTACTAAGGATAAATGCGCCAAATTGGCCATCTTAAATAGCGGTTCCTTAAAGGGAGTACCTAGAATATACGCCCTTGCCCTAGAGTTGGTGTCCCATACCGATGGAAGAATTGATGAGCAGCTTATTTATCATTTTTTGAAATCCTATCAAAGTAGGCAAGCACTTTCTATTGCAGAGCTTTGGGTCCTACCCCAGATGATCACCATGGCTATGATAGAAAATATTCATTATATCTGCAAAAACATGGAAAAAAGTCAGGAACAATTGCGGGCCATTCATAAACTAAAGCATCAAGGGGAAGAGGCGTACTTACACTCCATAGAGGAACACCTAAATTCCATGGAGGAAATTCACCCCACTTTTGCAGAATACCTTGTAAAAGCCCTTAGAAAAAATCAACTAAGCACAGAAGGGCTTCAAAATATATTGGAGAGAAAGCAAAGCCAATGGGATGGAGATTTAGAAGAATTAGCAGAACGTTCCTATCAGCAGCAGGCTAGTAGAAAAGTATCCATGGGCAATTCTATAACCAGTCTTCATAGAATATCTACCTTGGAGTGGAATGAAATATTTGAAAACTTATCCTTAGTAGAAGATATTTTAAGACAGGATCCAGCAAATATATATTCTGTCATGGACTTTGATTCCAGGGATTATTATCGTCAACAAATAGAAGATATCGCTAAAGAGTGTAGAGTATCAGAAAAAATAGTAGCTAAAAAAGTATTAGAATGCGCTGCAAAAGGAGACAAAGGGGAGGAATTTACCAAAGAAGCCCACGTAGGGTATTATCTGTTGGATAGAGGAAAGAAACAACTATACAGTCTGTTAGGAAAAAAATATCAAGGAAGACTAAGAAAGCCTTCTTCCTTTTATACTTTTCCTGTTATTTTGCTGACCCTATTATTGGGGGCATTCATTGCGATTTACACTTATTCCCACTATCTTGGTGAATACCCCAATAGTATTAATGCCCTAAGTCTTAGTTTTTTTATGGGACTTTTTAGCCTGATTCCTCTTAGTGATATAGTTATTCATTTACAAAATTGGATCATTACAAGAAATATTCAACCTAGGTTTATTCCAAAACTAGAATTTAAAGAAGGGGTGCCCGAGAGTCATTCTACTTTAGTTGTCATACCAACTTTGCTGACTAGGACAAAGGGAGTAAAGGATGTAATGGAACAATTGGAAGTCCATTATTTAGCCAATAGAGAAAAAAACTTTTATTTTGCGGTAGCAGGAGATTTTAAAGATGCTGAGAAAGAGCATCAAGAGCAGGATGAGGATATCATTGACCAGGCCATGAAGGCAGTAGACCACTTAAATAAAAAGTATAAAGAAGAAAAATTTTTCTTTTTCCACAGAAAAAGAACTTATAATGAGAAAGAAAAGCGCTGGATGGGATGGGAAAGAAAGCGAGGGGCTTTAGTAGAGTTAAACCAATTATTAAGAGGCAGCCACGACACATCTTACACCTTCATCTCTCAAGGCTTAGAACAATTGCCCACTATCCAATACGTGATTACCTTAGATGGGGATACCAAGTTACCTATAGAAGAAGGCAGAAAGTTAGTAGGAGCCATGGCCCATCCTTTAAATCATCCTGTTATTCATCCGGAAAAGGGGATAGTAGTAGAAGGTTATGGACTAATTCAACCTAGAATTGCAGTGGATATTGAAAGCAGTAACAAAACCGCCTTTTCAAGAATATTTGCCGGACAAGGGGGAATTGATCCTTATACTACAGCTGTTTCTGATGTGTATCAGGATTTATTTGGTCAGGGGATTTTTACTGGTAAAGGCATTTATCATTTAGAAACGTTTCAAAAATGTCTAGGAGATGCGTTGCCCTCTAATGCTATTTTGAGCCATGATTTACTAGAGGGAAGTTATATCAGAGCAGGATTAGCGACAGATATTCAATTAATAGATAGCTATCCTTTCCAATACAGTTCCTATATGATGAGGCTGCATCGTTGGGTAAGGGGAGATTGGCAATTAATTCCTTGGCTTTCCCATAGGATATATAATGGTAAGGAAGAGAAAATAAATAATCCCATCAATAGGCTCTCTAGGTGGAAAATACTAGATAATCTTAGGCGAAGTTTAGTGTCCACCACTACTTTACTTTTTATCCTGCTTTCAGTGGCTGTTTTCCCAGGAAATATCCTTCTGTGGTTGATACTGGGCATACTCATGGTGTTTTTTCCTGTGATTATGGGGTTAATAGACTATCTAATATTAAAATATCATAAAGCCCCTCGGGAAAAACTAAATGGAAATATGATCCATGGTTTAAAATCTTCTTTATACCAAGGTCTATTGAGGTATACTTTTTTACCCTATGATGCCTTTTATATGATGGATGCCATTATTCGTACCCTATATAGGATAAATATCTCGAAGATAAACATGCTAGAGTGGACAACTGCAGCAGATGCCGAAAGAAATTTGGCCAATGACTTTCACAGTTATATGAAAAGAATGAAGGCTGCATATTTTATAGGGATAGCCTTTATCTTACTCACCTTTTGGTGGACCTCTGAGCATCTACTGGTTGCTCTTGTATTGAGTATTCCATGGTTTTTATCTCCCTGGATTGCCCATCGGGTTAGTATGAGCTCACAACATGAAAAAGAGGAGCTTCGCCAGGAAGATTACCAAACCCTAATGAGATTGGCCAGAAAGACATGGGCCTATTATCAGGACTTCGCCCAGATAGACAATAATTTCTTGCCCCCTGATAATGTACAAATAAATCCTCCCAAAGGTGTTGCTCCTAGAACATCTCCTACCAACATAGGTTTTTTACTCATGGCTATTATGACGGCCAGGGATTTTGGATTTATTTCTACGGCAGAAATGGCAGAGAAGATCCATCAAACTCTTTCTACCATAAAAAAACTAGAGTGCTGGAAGGGACATTTATACAATTGGTATGATACCAAAACCTTGAAAGTACTTCCCCCTCGGTATGTATCTACGGTGGATAGTGGAAACTTTATTTCTTATCTCATGACATTAAAAATAGGCTTGCAGGAATATTTGGAAAAAAATATTGTGGATATGTCTTTCGTTAAGGGGATGAAACAGGAAGTATTATTAAGTAAGCCCTCAGAAACTAAAATGATACAAGAACTAAATCATGTTATCCAAGGGGAAAAGATAGATATAGATCATTGGAAAAATCTATTAGAGAAAATAGAGAACTTACAAGGGCAAGATAGTTACTGGCAAGAAAAACTTCAGCAAAGTGTAGAAATGCATAAGAAGACAATACAAGAGATTTTCCCTTGGTCAATTTTAACAGAACAATCCTTAAAGGGGATAGATCACAATGTGAACCCCTTAATTGAAGAAATAAAAAAGAACAATAGTTTAGTAGACTTAGAAAAAGTCTATAAAACTTTATTGGAGCATTTAATAAAAATCTCTACACAAGTGGCAGAAGAACATAAAGCCAATATAGAAGTAGTGATAGAGGATGTAACTTCTTCTCTTGAAAATGTAGTAAAAGGAATAGAAAGGATAAAAGACAATATAAAAGAATTAGATATTATCATACAGGAAACTGACTTTAGCTATTTATACGATGAAAAAAGGCAATTATTTTCCATTGGGTACAATGGAGAGGAACAAAAACTTACTGATTCTTATTATGATCTATTGGCCTCTGAAGCTAGGGTCACAAGCTATCTTGCCGTTGTGCAGGGAAGGGCACCCAAAAAGCATTGGTATAGACTAGGTAGGGCATTAACTAAGATTAATGGTTATAGATCCTTAGTATCTTGGACAGGCACTATGTTTGAATATTTTATGCCACCCTTGATTATGAAATATTATGACAATACCCTATTATCAGAAACCTATGGTACAGCAATAAAAGCCCAAGTAAAATATGGCAAGGAAAGAGGAGTACCCTGGGGGACTTCAGAATCCGGATACTATGCCTTTGATTTATCCCAAAATTATCAGTATAAAGCCTTTGGCGTGCCAGAATTGGGTCTGAAAAGGGGGCTGAAATCAGATTTAGTCATATCTCCCTACTCTAGCTTTTTGGCTCTACCTTATACCCCTGATAAAGCCATGAACAATATCTATGAATTAATAGGAGGAGGGCTGGAAGGTACCTATGGTTTATATGAAGCTGTGGACTATACGCCAAAACGCCTATCCAAGGGAGAAAATAAAGCCGTTATTGAAAGTTTTATGGCCCACCATCAAGGTATGAGCTTTGTAGTATTGAATAATGTGCTCCATGACAATATCATGGTAAAAAGATTTCATCATAACCCCATGGTCAAAGCTGGGGAAAGCTTACTACAGGAAAAAATACCCTTAAGGGTAATTATGGCCAAAGAATACAAGGATACTCTAGAAGATCTAGAACAGGAAATCAAAACATCCACAGCATCAGAGGGAAAAAGAAGCTTTACTATATCCAAGGAAAAGCTGCCCCACTGTCATCTTCTTTCCAATGGTAGATATCAAGTAATGCTAACCAATCAAGGTACGGGTTACAGTAAAGTAGAAGAGATATATCTTACCAGATGGAGAGAAGAGGCTCTAGGAGGAAACTATGGTGATTTTATCTTTCTTCGCAATGTGGAAAACAATGAGTTATGGAGTACAACCTATAGGCCTCTGGGAAAAAACCCCCAACATTATCAAGTAGAATTTTCCGAAGATAAGGCAAAGTTCATTCAAACCCAAGGGGGCATTGAAACCCATACAGAGATTGTCGTATCCCCAGAGGATCCTGTAGAAATCCGGAAGGTAAATATAACTAATCACCAAGACGTAGAAGTGGATTTAGAAATAACAAATTATGCAGAAATTGTTCTAGCCCCAAAATCTGCAGATTTGGCCCATCCTGCTTTTAGCAATCTCTTTGTACGGACTGAAAAAATGGAAAACTTAGATGGAATACTAGCCTCTAGACGTCCCAGAGAGGAAAAGGACAATACCAAATGGTCCTTTCACACCATCATAGGAGAGGAAAAAGACAGGGGGAAAATAAGCTATGAAACCTCTAGATATAAATTTATTGGAAGGGGAAAAAAAATACCTCAGGCAGAGGCATTGATAAGACCTCTGGAAAATACATCTGGCGCCGTACTAGACCCGATTATTAGTCTGAGAAAGAGAATCAAAATAGCCCCTGAAGATGGAGTAGAATTGTTTTTTGTTAAGGGGTTTGCTGAGAATAAGGAGCAGGCCTATTCCTTAGGAGAAAAATATGGGGATATATTATCCTTAGAAAATACATTTGAAATGGCTAGAATAAGGAGCCAGATTGAACTGACTAACCTAAACATAAGAGAAAAGGATATGGAGATGTATCAAGATATGATTGCCCATATTCTATTTATCAGTCCCACACGAAAAAAATATAGTAAGATTATGGAGAATAACAATAGAGGACAGTCCAGCTTGTGGGCCTATGGCATTTCAGGAGATTTACCTATTGTCCTAGTCTGTATAAAAAAGATTCATGAAATAGACTTAGTAGAAGATATGGTAAAGGCCCATCAGTATTGGGAATCCAAGGGGCTAAAGGTAGATTTGGTTATTTTAAATCAAGATGAAAGCAGCTATTTTCAGCCTATGGAAGAAGCCATAAGGGAAAAAATAAGTCACTTATATAGACAGGATAAATTCAATCAATCGGGTGGAATTTTTGTACTAAATGCAGCTGTCCTTCCTCAGGAAGATCAGACACTTTTATATAGTGTGGCCAAATTTGTCTTACAGGGGGAGAAAGGGAGCGTTGAAAAGCAGTTAAAAGAAGACGCAAATATTCGTGTGTCTCCTAAAAAAATCTTTAGGGGAACAAAAGTGGAATATCCTAGATTGGAAAAAAGCCAAGAAGAACTGTTTTTCTACAATGGCTACGGTGGGTTTATCAGGGATGGTAGTGAATATGTCATAGAGTTAGACAAAGACAATCAAACCCCTGCCCCCTGGATTAATGTCATCTCTAATCCAGATTTTGGTTTTCAAATATCAGAAAATGGTTCAGGCTTTATATGGGCTGAAAACAGTAGAGAAAACAAATTAACTCCCTGGTCAAATGATCCTATCACAGATCCTCCTGGGGAAGTTATTTACATTCGGGATGAAGACAATGGGGATTTTTGGACACCCACCCCATTGCCCATTCGGGGGAAGGAGAAATATACCATACGCCATGGATGGGGTTATACGGAATTTCATTATGATAATCATGGGATTGACCATAAACTAACTATGTTTGTACCCTTGGAAGATGCCACAAAGCTAAGTATGTTAAGACTAAAAAATCATAGTGATCAATTAAGAACTCTTGTGCTGACTTATTATGTTCATCCTGTTATGGGGGTAGCAGCAGAGGACACCCAGCCTTTTATTGTAACTTCAAAAGATGAGGAAACAGGTAGTCTTTTTATTCGAAATACCTATCAATCTGAGTTTCCCAATGGTAGGATAGCCTTAGCCTCATCAGAAACCATTACATCCTATACAGGAAGTAGAAAGGATTTTCTAGGCCATCAAGGGGATTTAAGTGGTCCCATAGCGATGAGCCAGGAAAAATTGTCCAATAATGTAGGTGCTGGATTTATTCCCTGTGGAGCCATTCAAATAGAAGTAAGCTTACAGCCCCAAGAGGAAAAAGATATTTCCTTCCTCCTAGCCTATGGCAATGATACCCACAAGGTAAGGGAATTAATTGGACAATACAAGGACATCCACCACAGCAATCAAGAGTTGCAAGGAGTAAAAAATTATTGGAAAAATCTATTGAGTAAAATTCAAGTGAATACGCCTGATGCATCCATGAACTATCTTTTAAATGGATGGCTATTGTATCAGTCCATTGCCTGCCGATTGTGGGCACGATCAGCCTTTTACCAATCGGGAGGTGCTTATGGCTACAGGGATCAAATGCAAGATACCATGAACCTATTACCTGTATTCCCCCAGGCTACTCGGGAACAAATTCTTATTAATAGTGCTCATCAATTCAAAGAGGGCGATGTACAGCATTGGTGGCATCCTGGACCGGGAGATAAAGGAATTCGTACCCGTTTCTCCGATGATTTACTATGGTTGCCCTTAGCCGTGGCAGAGTATCTGGATAAAACCCAAGATACAAGCATTTTAGAGGAGAAAGTAGCCTTTTTAGAAGATGCCCCCCTGGAAGAAGGGCAAGATGAACGCTATGGAGTTCCTAAGATATCAGAGGAAATGGGCACTGTATATGAGCATTGCATTAGGGCGATTGACCATGCTATGAAATTTGGAGACCATGGTATACCCCTTATGGGCTCAGGAGACTGGAATGATGGAATGAGCACTGTAGGGAATAAGGGCAAGGGTGAAAGTGTCTGGATGGGTTGGTTTTTATATCTCATTCTCAACAAATTTATCAAAGTTGCCCAATATAAAGAAGATAAAGAGAGAGCAGAGCACTATCAAAAGACAGCAGAGTGGATGCTCGATAATATGGAGAAAAATGCCTGGGATGGCAATTGGTATAGAAGAGCTTACTTTGATGACGGAACACCTTTAGGATCTATAGAAAATAAAGAATGTATGATTGACTCTCTAGCCCAATCCTGGTCAGTCATATCTGGTGGAGGGCAAGAGGAAAGAAGAAAACAAGCTATGGAAGCCGTAGAACACTATTTAGTTAAAAGAGAAGAGGGCTTGATCTTACTTTTTACTCCACCTTTTGATGAGGGAGATTTACACCCAGGGTATATCAAGGGCTATGTGCCTGGAGTAAGGGAAAATGGTGGACAATATACCCATGGAGCCACCTGGGTAATCAATGCCATGGCCATGATGGGAGAAGGAGACAAGGCTTGGGAATATTTTCACTTGATTAATCCCATAAATCATAGCCGAACTCCAATAGAGTGTGCCACCTACAAGGTAGAACCTTATGTCATGGCAGCAGACGTCTATGCTATTTCTCCCCATGTAGGTCGAGGAGGATGGACTTGGTATACAGGAGCTGCAGGCTGGATGTATACCGTAGGATTAAAATACATCCTAGGATTAGATATTCAAGGAGATAAACTGCTAATCAATCCCTGTATACCAAAGGATTGGAAAGAATATGATATGCAATATAGATATCAAGATACCTTGTATGAGATAAAAGTATATAACCCCCAAGGTGTAAATACCGGTATCAAGGAAATAAAAATAGATGGAAATATTATAAAAGAAGAATATATTGAATTAAAAAATGATCAAAAAGTCTATAAAGTAGAAGTAAAATTAGGTTGAAGTGAAAAAGACCGAGATAGTTAAGACTGTCTCGGTCTTTTTGCACTTTGTTTTAGACTTATAGGGTTAAATCTGAGTATTTTCAAAAAAGATTGCCGAATGATCATCAAACTTATGAAGCATTTCCACATGGGGAATATTGTCTTCCATAAACTCATCGCCTATTACCTCAAAACCTAAATTTTCATAAAAGGGAATAGCATGGGTTTGGGCATGAATAAGTACATCGGGATAGCCTTGCTTCTTCAATCTTTGCAGACAGTGATCCACTATAGTAAAACCATAGCCCTTTCCCCTATGTTCCTTCAAGACAGCCAGTCGACCTAGGGAAGCTTGTTCAGGAGATCTTTCAAATATCCTAGCTGTAGCTAGAGCATTATCATCTGAGTCCATCAAGACAGCATGTTCTGAAATTTTATCAATTACATCAAACTCATCCTCAGGAGGACAGTTTTGTTCCTCTACAAAAACCTTTCTTCTTACCTCATAAGCCTGGGATAAATCCTCTGGGAATAATATCCACTTAATTGCTAAACCTTGTCCTGCCATTTTTATTCTCCTCTCAATTCTAATAATGTTATATAGAGAAATAACGTCATAACTTAATAAAAAATACCAAGAGACTGCTTTCGGAGTAGACGCTTTAAACTTTCCAATTATCTCTACACTCAATAAACTTTGAAATAATTTTACTACAATTAGTAGAAAAATCAAGTATGTAAAAGAAAAAGAATACTATTCTACAAAAGAGTAGAAAATTCATCCTCAAGGACAGATTTTCTTTATGGCATCATGGAGATTCTTTGATATAATATGGAGGTAAGCTTATAGAAAAAAGTCACAAGAAATGATGTAGTGGAAAACCCATTTCTTTCTGTGGGTTTTCTTTTTGGTTTTCAAAACATACCATATATGGTATAATCTTAAAGCAATATACATATATTTAGTATTAATTATGTTTGTACTTTATTATATAGAGTATAAATAAACATATACCTTTAAAGGAATTTATACACAAGGGAGGAATAGGGGTGAAAACTCTTAGGGATTTATTCACGAGACATTTTACAAAGGAATTAGGTGATCAGACCGGAAAAACAGTTTATGACCTTTTTCAGTGGAAAACAGTGGACGTTTTTATGAAAAATTGGAAGACAGGTAAAACAATTGTAGACATGAAGGATCTAGAATTTCCAGTAAATTATAGTCAAAATGCCTGTAACATTATTGCCAGCAAATATTTTAGAAAGGCCGGCATCCCCAATGAATTTGGTTATGAAAGAAGTATGAGGGAAGTGACTGATAGATTAGTGGGCTTTTGGACAGATGCTCTAAAGGACGAGGGATTGATTGAAAGCCAGGAACAATGGCAAATTTTTTACGATGAACTTGCCTATGCATTCTTAAGCCAAATGTGGGCCCCAAACTCTCCCCAATGGTTTAATACAGGACTAAAAAGAAACTACGATATAGTTGGTACTTCTGATGGGCATTTTTACTATGATGAGGAGCAAGGGAAGGTAGTAGAAAGTCAGGATAGATATACAAGAACTCAAGCCTCTGCTTGTTTTATTGTGTCTATAGCGGATCAACTAATGGGTGACCATTCTATATCTGAGCAATATGTTACCGAAACAAAACTTTTTAAGGGTGGATCAGGGGTGGGTACAAACTTCTCCAACCTTAGGGGAAAAAATGAAAAACTATCCAGTGGTGGAGTTTCCTCTGGGATGATGAGTTTTTTACAGGGGCTAGATAAAAATGCTGGTGCCATAAAATCAGGGGGAACTACCCGTAGGGCAGCCAAAATGGTTATTGCCGATATCGATCACCCTGAAATAGAGGAGTTTATCACCTGGAAATCTAAAGAAGAGCAAAAAGTCAGGGATTTAGGGAAAATGGGCTATGATACCTCCATGGATGGAGAGGCCTATTACACCGTTGGAGGTCAAAATAGCAATAATTCCGTTAGAGTGAATGGGGACTTTATGCAAAAAGTTGCCAATTTAGAAAAAGACCCCCAAGCTGAAATAGAATTAAAGGGTAGAATTGATGACAAAATTAATAAAAACTTACAAGTCAAACATTTATGGAGATTAATTAACCAGTCCTCTTGGGATTGCGCTGATCCAGGTCTTCAATTTGATGATATTTTTAATCAATGGCATACTTGTCCAGCCGGAGAAGACGGGGAATTATGGGCAAAGCACAATCGCATTAATGCTACAAACCCTTGTTCAGAATATGCATTTTTGGATGATACAGCTTGTAACTTAGCCTCCATTAACGTTTATCGCTTTTATAATGAAGAAGAAAATATCTTTGATGTAGATTCCTATATTCATTTAATCGGCCTTATGCAAATGGCTCTAGAGGCCTCTATTCACTGGGGACATTTTCCTACAGAGGATATTGCGAGAAAGAGCTATATGTTTAGGACTACTGGTGGTGGGTTAGCCAATACCGCCTCTCTTTTCCTTGCTATGGGTTATCCCTATGATTCTGAGGAAAGTAGAAACTTAAACGCTGCATTGGCAGGTATTTTAACAGGATATTCCTACTATGTTTCTTCCTTAATGGCAGAAAAAGTAGGGGCGTTTTCTAAATATGAGTATAATAAAGAACATATGCTTAGAGTAATCAGAAACCATGCAAGGGTGGCAGGAGCTCTAGATAGTCCCTATGAAGAATTATCCTATCAACCTATAGAAGTTAATCATGAAGTCTTGGAAAAAGAGAATCTTTGTAACCTGAAAAATTCCTTAGTAAAGGTATGGAGCAAGGCTTTAGAAGCAGGAGAGGAATATGGATATCGAAATGCCCAGGTTAGTGTTATTGCTCCAACAGGGACTATTTCCTTTGCTATGGACTGCGGAGCTACTTCTATTGAACCTTTTTATAGCCATGTGGTGTATAAGCAGCTTGTAGGGGGAGGTTCTATGGAAATTGTCAATCCCATATTGGGAGTAGCTCTAAAGAACCTAGGCTATACCCCAGAGGAAATCAAAGAAATTGTGGATTTTATGATGGAAAAAGACGAACAGGGTATGCTGATGAATCATAGCATAGAGGGTGCACCCTATTTAAAATCAGAGCATTACCCTATATTTGATACTGCTAACACCATTTCCCCAGAGGGTCACGTGATGATGGTAGCAGCGACTACACCTTTAATTTGTGGTTCTATTTCCAAGACGGTAAATCTACCCCATCATGCTACCATAAAGGATATTGAAAGAATTCATTTGCTGGCTTGGCAAAAGGGGATTAAGGCAATCGCCCTATACAGGGATGGTTGTAAGGCTAGTCAACCCTTATCATCAGGTTTGAAAATAGACCGGGAAGAAACCTTAGAAGATATGAACTATAAGGAATTACTAGATTATGCTAAAAACTGTAATAAGGATGTACCCAATAGAAGAAAGCCAGGAGGCATGAGGGCAGGAAGAACCCATGCAGCAAAAATTGGAGATATAGAGCTTTACGTCACCGTTGGTTTTTATGAGAGTGGAGATATTGCAGAGATCTTCGTTTCCACCGATAAAGAGGGAACAGTAGTAAAAGGCTTACTGGCCTCCCTATCTAAATCCATCTCCAATATGCTCCAATATAACATTCCGCCAAAGGAGATATCAAGACTACTCCGAGGACAACAATATGAGCCCTCAGGATTTGTAGGAAGACATCCCTATATCAAATTTGCATCTTCAATTTCCGACTTAGTAAGTCGCATCATAGACATAGAATTGGGGGATTTTACCCGATGCCAAGTAAAGCCGGACACCTTTCATTACATTAACAAAAATAATGTCAGCGAAGTGGTAGCTACCACCGACAATTCTCAACCTGACCCTAAAGATATAGAGGGAGAAAGAATATATGGAGAGACCTGCAGCACTTGTGGAAGTAGCCAGTTAGTAAGAAATGGCACCTGCAAGGTATGTAAAGAATGTGGCACCACTACGGGATGCAGTTAAGATAGGAGAAAAAGCACTTTTCCGAGAAGTTGAGGTGACCCCTTAAAGTTAGACTTTATTAGCGAGACAGTTTCGGCTGCCTCGCTATTTTTATGCAGCCTGAAGACTAAGTCTGTATTGCACTGGACTTAGCCATCCAAGTTTCTCTTTAATTCT